>JAGTUZ010000232.1 GCA_018224415.1 Bacteroidota bacterium
AAACGCTTCATGATGTTTTTCTGCTATCTCGGCAGCAGCGCCTCGCTGCTGCTGTTTTTCGTCGACGCCGGAGACGTCTGGGCGGCCCTGCTGCTGTTCATGGTCGCGAACTTCAGCTTCGTGTCGGCGAATGTCTTCTACGATGCCTTCCTGCCGCATATCGCCACACCGGAGATGCAGGACGTCGTGTCGGGCAAGGGCTATTCCTATGGATATGCCGGAGGCGGACTGCTGTTCATGCTGCAGCTGCTGCTCGTGCAGTTCCACGACCTCTTCGGCATCGGCGAAGCCATGGCCGTGCGCATCGCCCTGGGCAGCGTCGGGCTGTGGTGGGGCGGCTTCGCGATGATCACCTTCGCGCGCCTGCCCGAGCCACGCGTTGCCCCGGACGGACGCGGCGTCGGCGCGCACATCGCCGATGGCGTCAGGCGCATCGTCGAAACGGGAAAAAAGGTCCGATCCCTGCGGCAGATGGGCCTGTTCCTGCTCGCGTTCATGATATACAACGACGGCATCCAGACGGTCATCGTCATGGCCACGATATACGGAAGCGGTGAACTCGGGTTCGACACGCTCACACTTATGGGCGCCCTGCTCATGATCCAGTTCGTCGGCATCGCCGGCGCGCAGCTCTTCGGCATGCTCGCGCTGCGCTTCGGATCAAAAAACATGATCCTCGTCGCGCTCGCCATCTGGACCGGCGTGGTCGTCTACGCCTACTCGATGACACAGCCGATGGAGTTCTGGATTCTCGGCGCCATCGTCGGACTCGTACTCGGCGGCAGCCAGGCGCTCTCCCGTTCGCTGTATAGTCGCATCATCCCTCCCTCCGCTTCGGCCGAATTCTTCGGCTTTTTCTCCGTGTTCGAAAAGTTCAGCGCGATCTGGGGACCTATCGCCTTCGCGATCATCCGGCAGGCGACCGGCAGCGCGCGACTGAGCATCATCTCCCTTGTCGTCTTCTTCGTGCTGGGCGCACTGCTGCTCTCCTTCGTGCGTCTGCGCGATGCCGAGCGCGAGAAGGACGAACTCGAACGCGCACTCGGATAACTCTCCCGATCACTTCATTGCCATAGCGCCGCCAGCGTACCGTCAGCGTGTGTCTGCCACGGCGTCCACGCCAGCGCGAGCGGCGCCACCGCGATGTCGGACTTGCGTGGTGCGACCCTGATTTCCTCGATGGCGAGCGACCCTGCATCCATTGCCTGCACTCCTCCGGCATCAACGCGGAACTGGTCTTCGAGCACAAGCAGTTCCTGTTGCGAGGCGGAGAGATCCGCCCTGGCGCGGGCGATGTCGCCCCGTTCGCCCGACGCGCGTCCCACCCGCGATGCCGTGCGCCGCACGGCGCTTGCGGCGGAAACACGACGGCCGAACAGCGCGCCGAGCAGCGTGGTGCCAACGTCCACCGCGGCAGCCATGCCCTGATCGCGGTACTGCGCCTCCTCACGCGCGACACGCTGTTCCGCCTTGCGGATGCGTTCCTGCACGCGGCTGAATTTCGTCAGGTATCTCTCACGCAGCTTCTCCATCTCTGCGTCCCGCCGCTCGTGAAGCATTTCGGAAAGACGGATACGGAACTCCCGTTCTCCCTCGTCCGGGGCCGACATCGCCTTGAGTTCCGCACACTGGTACACCGTGGCAGCTTCGTGTTCGTACAGCCAGGCGGAGAAGGATTTCTCCCAGGCCCGCAACCGCTTCCCGTCTCCCAGCGCGGAAGGCAGTGGCGCGAAGGCTGCGCTGATTCCTGCGGGTTCGTCCTGGTCGAGCGGCAGCGCGTCCGCCTGCAGGGCCCGATCCCAGTCGGGATCTCCCTCGTCGGGTATCGTCACAAGCAGGGTGCGCTCGCGCCAGACGTCGAGTCCCGAACGGGCATGGACGAAATGCAACCGCGCTTCCGTATGCAGTTGCGGACGCCAGGTGATGGCTCCGTCCCCTTCCGCAGGTGGAAGGAAGCGTTCCGGCATTCCTCCCGGCAGCACCGGCCGGGCGCCAGTCTGGAAACCGGGGACCTGTGCCTCCGTATGGACGGATTCCGTCCCTGCCGGGGCACTGTCCCCGGATGTGGCAACCGTTCCCGCAGTTACACCTGCGATCGTCGATGTTGCGGTTTCCGCAACCTCCCGCGTCGCCATGAGCGTGGCGATCTGGTCGCGGGTGAGTGGACCGCGGAGATAGGACATGGCCCAGCGCGTCTCGAACAGCACCGGCGCATCGTCATGCACATTGTTCATGAGAAACACCCGTTTGCCCAGTCCCGACAGCGTGGCGTCGAGCGTCGCACGGTCGAAGGCCTTGCCGGCCGCGGCGGTGGCGCCTTCGAGTCCGTCGAGCACGCGCAGCTTGTCGCGTTCGGTCTGCAGGCGGCCGATGAACCATGTGCCGGTGTTGCCCAGTCCCTTGTAGTCGAGATCCACCGGATTCTGCGTCGCAAGCACGCATCCCACGCCAAAGGCACGGGCCTGCTTGAGCAGTGTGAGCATGGGCTGTTTGGAGGGTGGATTGGCTGTAGGAGGGAAGTATCCGAATATCTCGTCCATGTAGAACATGGCCCGCAGACTCGACGTGCCTGACTGCCGGCGCATCCAACCGAGCAGTTCGTTGAGCACGATGGTGACAAAAAACATACGTTCGGCGTCGGAGAGATGGGCGATGGAGAGAATGGCCACGCGCGGGAGTCCCTCCGGTGTGTACAGCAGCGCGCCGATATCGAGCGGATCGCCTTCCATCCACGCGGCGAAGCCCGGCGAGGCCAGCACGTTGTTGAGCTGCATTGCCAGCGCGCGGCGCTCCTTTTCCGGGTAGAAGGATTCGAGGTCAAAGACGCCCAGCTGGGTGAAGGGCGGCGAGAGAATCGCACGGATGACGTCGGCGATGCCGAGGTCGCGGCCCTGTCGCCATTCCGTATCGAGAATATTCGAGAGAAGGATGTGCTCGCGGCTCTGCAGCGGATCGGCGTCGATGCCCAGCAGCGCCAGCAGTCCCGACACCGTGGAAAGGATGCGTTCGCGCATAGCGTCGGCGTCCTCGCGCTGCGCTTCTGCCGGGGCCGAGAAGGAACGCAGCACCGACAGCGGTAGTCCCGCGCTGCTGCCCGGCGTGTAAATCGCCATGTCCGTTGCCGCACGCAGCCGCGCGATGCGCGTGCCGTCCTGTCCCCAGCCGGCAAGGCCCTGTTTCCAGTTCTCCGCCGTGGCCGCCGCGAAGGCGTCGGCGGTCATGCCCTTGCGCGCCGCCTCGGCCTCGTCGATCCAAGGCCGGAAGTCCTGCGCCCGCAATTCCGGGAAGGTCAGCAGCAGGTTGCCGATATCCCCTTTCGGATCGATGACCAGGGCCGGGATGCCGTCGATGGCCGCCTCCTCCAACAAACCGAGGCAGAGGCCGGTCTTGCCGCTGCCTGTCATGCCCACGCACAGCGCGTGCGTGGTGAGGTCCTTGGCATCATAGAGCAACAACGGTCCCTCCGCGCCGTCGGCGGCTTTCACCTTTCCAAGATAAAACAATCCGAGTTTCTCATATTCCTCCATCGCGGCATCCTCTGGTTCAACGGAAGAGTGCATTCTAGCGCAATCGCCCGGAATTCACAAATCCGTCGGACATCTCCGCTGGAATATCCGGACCTCGCGACCGGGATATTCCACTGTCACCCAAGTCCCCCCTTCGCGGCTTCGAGAAAATGGCGTCCAACAAAGCCGGACGCCCCGGTAACGACGATGCCCGGCAGGGACGGGTCCATGTGCTATTGTTGCATAGTTTCACCCATGTTGGATAGGACGCGTACGGCGCGGCGGGAAGCTGCCTGCCGCCCGTGCGAGCAGGGCCACCGTGATGGCCATCGCGCCATCAGCCAATCCGGAGAGAAAAACGATCCACACCGGAGCAAAAAAGAAATGATACGCGAGCAGGAATACCGCGGCAACGCTTTTGACGATGATGATGAATGGGATCAGCACGGGTCGCGTTTCCTCGCGCAGCGCAGCCTTGACATACAACGCTGCCATGAGCATGTGGAACACTCCTCCCTGCGCAGGGAAGAACGGTTCCGTGACGGGTTTCCAGCCCGCCCAGTCGATCAGGAATACGGGCTGCAGCAGCAGCCCGAGACCTGTGAGGAACGAGTGCAGCGCGACACCATGAAGCACGAGCGAGAGCAGGCGCGAGACGCGCCTGGCGCGTTCGTCAGGCCCCACGTCGCCGGCCCCAACCGCCGAGACGGAATCCGTGTCCTCGTCCACGACCAGCGCCTTGGCTGTACCCAGCGTCCTGGCTTAAACCAGCGTCCTGGCCAAGTCCTCGGCCACGTCCGCGACCGAAGCCGCGTCCCCGACCGAAGCCACGTCCCCGACCGAAGCCGAAGAAACGTCTGTCATTGGCATGTTCGTCTGTTTCCGTCGTGTTTTCCGCGCACGGCCCACGCCGTCCGCCGGTCCCGATTCCCTTCCCTTCCGGTCCTGTCCTGTCAAATCCTGGCATGTCGTCCTCCGATGAAGGTTATGAGTGTTTCTGTTGATTGAGTGAATAGTGATCCCACGCGTCCTTGACCGTTCGCGCGTGTTCAGGATTGATCACGGTGATGCGCGCGGCCTGCAGCGCGCCTTCTGCTTTTGGACCCACACGTCCGGTAATAATCACCTGCACACCGGCGCCGACGAGCAGCTGCACGGTCGCGGGCCCGGCGCCGTGTCCGGCGTCGAGATTCGTGGCGTTGTCGAGATAGCGGGTCTGGCCGCTTTCCTCGTCGACGAGAAAGAATCCGTGCGCCCGGCCAAAGCGCTCGTCGATGGGAGAATCCCAGCCGTTGCCCGTGGATGAAATCGCGATGGTCATTGTGATGCTCCGTTTCGTTGATAGTGTTCCCAGACGCGCCGCAGCGCGTTGGTGATACCCTCGTCTCCCATTTCCAGCAGTGTGCGTCCCTGCCGCAGGGACTCGGGAAAGACATCCGACCAGGCGAACTCCTCGAGCACCGGCACGCCGGCATCGGCGCAGAGCTGGCGGATGTCATCGCGCACGTCGTCGTCGAGGTTTGCCTTGTTGATGATGCAGGAGGCCTTCAGCCCGAAATGCCGCAGCAGTTCGAGCATGCGCTCCAGATCGTGTTGTCCCGCCCGGGTCGCCTCGGTGACAAGCAGCACCTCCGTTGCGCCGGAGAGCGCGGAGATGGCCGGACAGCCAATTCCCGGAGGACCGTCGACGATGATGAATTCCCTGTGTTCTTCCGCCGCGAGCGTGGCCGCCTGTTTTTTCACCCGCGCGACAAGCTTGCCGGAATTCTCCTGGCCGATGCCGAGGTCGGCATGCACCATGGACTGCCCGAAGCGGGATTCGGAGACATAGCTCATTCCCGTCACACGCGGGTGCATGGTGATGCGTCCTTCCGGGCAGACGTGACTGCAGATGCCACAGCCTTCGCAGGAGAGATGGTCAACGACGAACATGCCATCGCGGTACTGTATCGCCGACCAGGCGCAGGCGTTGGCGCAAAGTCCGCACTGGCTGCAGCCGCGCGAATCGATCATCGGCAGCATGCCGCCGACGAAGCGCTCCTCGCTGCGCTGCTGCGGACGCAGCAGCAGGTGCAGGTTGGCCGCATCCACATCGCAGTCCGCCACCACCGCGCGGTCGCCCGCGAGCTGGCCGAGCGCGGCGGTGAAGGTCGTCTTGCCCGTGCCCCCCTTTCCGCTCATGACCACGATCTCTTTCATGCCCGCACCTCCTCGGCATGGAGAATGCCATCGAGAATCCGTTCGAACAGGGGCAGCGTTTCGGGCAGAGCCTCGGGAAGCAGATGTCCCCGTGCGCAGCTGCGCGCGATGTCCTCGCGATAGGGAATCTCCGCGAGCAAACGGATTCCCTCCCGTGCGCAGTACTCGTGCAGCGAATCGTCATGCGGTACCGCCTTATTGATGACAACCACGAAGGCCTGGTGGAGCTTGCGCATGGTGCGGACCATCAGGTCGAGGTCATGGAGGCCGAAGGGCGTGGACTCCGCCACGAGCACCGTAAGGTCGGCCGAGCGCACCGCCTCGACGGCGGGACACGCCGTGCCCGGAGGCGCGTCGAGCAGCACATGCCCGAGTGCGTCCCGCGCATGGGATTTCAGGGCGCGGATCAGCGATGGAGCGTCCGTTGCACCGATGTCGAGGCGTCCGCTGTACAGTCGAAGGCGCCCCGCCTCCCGGTATTCCACTACGCCGATACTTTTCTTTCCCGAAATGATGGCGCCTTCCGGACAGAGGGCGAGGCAGCCGTTGCAGCTCTTGCAGAGTTCGGGGAAGACCAGCACCTGGTCGGGCAGCACGAGTAGCGCATGATAGGCGCAGACGCGCTGGCAGAGACCGCAGTGGGTGCAGAACTCCTCCTCGATGACGGGAATCATCCCCGTGACCAGCTCGCTGTTCACGAGCTGCGCGTCGAAGAAGAGATGGGCGTTGGGTTCCTCCACGTCCAGATCCAGGAGCAGCGTATCCGATTCCCGCGAGAGCAGCCAGGCGAGCGATGTCGCCACGAGCGTCTTGCCCGTCCCGCCCTTTCCGCTGGCGACGGCGATGGTCATTGTTTCTCCCCGCGGCGCTGTCCGCTCTGCCTCACTTTCTGTCCCCTGCCCCGATTGTGTCCGCGGAAGCGACCACGCAGCGCCAGTTCGGCAAGATCGTCCACATTCTCCGAGCCGCAGGCCCGGCAGGCTTCCTCTGCCTGGGGGTCGGTGTTCGCCGCGGTGGTTTCCTCCCGCGGCGCATCGGTCGCTTCCCGTACTTCATCGCCGCAGTCGCGGCAGCGCTGCAGGGAGTGCTCGTAATCCACATCCCCGCCTTCGATCACCAGTTCCTTCCCATCGATGATGCACATTGCCAGCTTGGAACGTGCGGCTTCGATCAGCCGAGTGAAGGTCGGACGGGAAATACCCATGCGTTCCGCCGCCGGCTGATGGTCCAGTCCTTCCCGGTCCGCGAGACGGATGGCCTCGATTTCATCGACGGTCATGGTCACTGTTTCCAGGAGACGGCGCGGCACGCCGACAGGCTTGAACTGCAGGAAACGTGGCGGCGTGTCGATGCGGCGGGGAATGCGTGGACGGGGCATGGAAGGCCTTACTGCACATATGTTCATAATCACCGATGGCAATATAATGCACATATGTTCATATGTCAAGCTGCGGCGACACTTTTTTCAACCCGTCTACCAGACCGAGCGCGCGAAATCCGATTGTCCCTCCCCGGCAGGCACCCGGCACAGCGCCCAATCCACCCACGCGGATCAATCTTGATCCCCCGGCATTTTCATCATATATTGTAAGATTCGGGGTGTAGCGTAGCCCGGTATCGCGCCTGCTTTGGGAGCAGGAGATCGTCGGTTCAAATCCGGCCACCCCGACAATGAAGGGTCTCGTATGAGACCCTGTTCCGTTTCAAGCCGCGCCGCATTGCACCTACCGCGGCGCCTCATAGCCTCCCACGATATCCTTCTTCGAGAGAACGACCTGCCACAGATTGTCGCGCGGGACCCGCGATCAATGGAAAGCGGTCGGCAGCTCGCGTTCGTCCCCCTTACGCGGCATTTCTGCCGCTGGGCCGTTCGAGCGTCGTGCCGGTCAGGCGCTCGGAAAGTGTCCAGAGACGACGGGCCAGGTCGGAATCCTCGGCGCGGCGGATGGGCTGAACGCGGGCGGGCGCGCCCTTGAGTTCGAACATCTTTCCAGGACCGAAATACTCCGCTCCCCGCACGTCGGGATCCGTCGCGGCACGCAGTGTCGGCAGCGCGGCTTCTTCCACGCTGTGCGAGATCAGGCGACTGCTGGCGGCAAGCCAGCGCGAGTGGCGCTGCAATTCGGTCATGGCAACGCCGGGATGCGCGGCGACGGCGATGGTCGTGCTTCCCTCGGCCGCGAGACGGCGCTGCAGCTCGAAGGTGAAAAGCAGGTTCGCGAATTTGCTGTCGGCATAGGCCTGCAGGGCGCGGTATTTCCGGCGCTCCCAGTTGATGTCCTCAAAATCGGGACGTCCGATTTTATGCGCACCGCTGCTCACGGTCACCACTCGAGCGCTGTCGGCGGCGTCGAGAAGGCCGAGCAGCTGCATGGTGAGCGCGAAATGGCCGAAGTGATTGACGCCGATCTGCAACTCGAAACCCTGCGCGGTGCGCGTCAGTGGCGGAATCATCACACCGGCGTTGTTGACAAGCAGATCGAGGTGATCGTAGGTGCGCTGGATTTCCATCACCGCGCCCTCGATGGAACGGAGGTCCGATAGATCGAGTTGCAGGACGCGAAGATCGGCGCCGGGCACTTCCGCGAGCAAGCGCTGTTTCGCGGCGTCGCCGCGGCCGGTATCGCGCACTCCGAGAAGCACCCTTGCGCCACGGCGGGCGAGTTCACTTGCAGTGATGTAACCGATGCCGGCGTTGGCGCCGGTGACGAGGGCGATTTTTCCATCAAGGGTGGGCATATCGGCAAGATTCCAGTCGCGTTTCATGTATCAATTCCTGTGTATTGTTTTCATGGTCATGTGCATTTTTTCCGCTGCCGAAACACGGGCAGTACCGGGGACAACACCGCGGCGGCCTTCGTAGGTTCCGGATAAACGCGGTCTGCTTTGAAATTCCGGCGCCGGGCGGCCTTTGGTTCTTCAGGTGAACTTCCCCGACGTGCCCGCTGTTGTTGGAGGGGCTGTCGCGATTCCCGTGCAGCTTCACGGTCCGAATACTTATACGTCACACATACACACATGATCATTTCCATCCTTGCCGCCCTGCTGCTCGCTGGTGGCGCTCTCTTTATGACCTCCGCCCCGCAGTTCGGCAGTGCGCCGGACGAGGAGTCCCTGCGTCGCTGGTCTGCACTACCCCACTACAAGGATGGACGCTTCGTGAACATCGGCGGTGTGGACGTCAACTTCAGTGGCGGCTCGATGCTGGGCACGCTCTGGGATTTTCTCACCGTCACGGACACGAAACCGGCGAAGCCCCTTCCCGTCGCCTTTGAGGAAGGCGCGGTGGACTTCCCCATCGCGGCCGGCGAGACCCGTGTGACCTGGTTCGGCCATTCGGCCGTGCTGCTGGAAATCGACGGCAAACGCATTCTCATCGATCCGATGCTGAACGACAAGGCCTCGCCCATCCCGATTTTCGGCAGCTCCCGCTTCCGCCTCGAGAGGCCGCTCGCCTCCCTGCGTTTCCCGCGCATCGACGCGGTGCTGATTTCCCATGACCACTACGACCACCTCGACCTGCGCAGCATCCGCCGGCTGCAGTCGCAGGTGCGGCACTTCTTCGTTCCTCTCGGTGTCGGCGCGCATCTGCGCGGCTGGGGCATCGATGCCTCGCGCATAACGGAAATGGATTGGTGGGATACGACGGAATTCGGCGGCATCACACTTACCGCGGCACCGGCACAGCATTTTTCCGGCCGTGGACTGACCAATCGAAATTCCACACTGTGGGTGTCGTGGGCCATTCGCGGCGCATCGCATAGTGTTTTCTTCAGCGGCGACAGCGGCTACGGCCCCCATTTCCGGGAGATCGGCGAACGGCTGGGACCCTTCGATTATACGATGATCGAATGCGGCCAGTACAACGAGAAATGGGCCGCGATACACGCCATGCCGGAAGAAAGCGTGCAGGCGCATCTCGACCTGCGCGGTGCGGCCATGATGCCCATTCACTGGAGCGGCTTCCAGCTGGCGTTGCATACATGGACCGACCCGGTCGAACGCGCCGCAGCGGCCGCAACAGAAAAGGGCGTGACACTTGTCACGCCCAAGATCGGCCAGGCGGTCACGCTCGGCCGGTATGACAACGTCGGACGCTGGTGGGAGGACCTGCGTCCCTGATACCCAGATCCGTTATTCCAACATTCCCCGGAAATCGCCGGCGTCCATAGGCTATCGATACAAATGGAGCCGTCACTTCATCATTCACCGAAGCGATAGGTCAGGATGAGCGTGCCCGCCCTGCCTGAACCGTCTCGCAGGGGAATGATGACGCGGGTCAGGCCATCGGCGATTTCGTCGGTCATCGCCACGTCGAGCGAAGCGGCCACACGCTGCAGATTGACGGCGAGGGGCTGACCAACCATCGTTGCCGATGTGGCAGCCCGGATGACGCCCTGTCCATCGGCCAGAATATAATCGCGCGTACCCATGCGCCGCGTGAGTTCGCTCGCGTATTCGACCAGCCGTGCATAATCCCCACCGTGCAATACGGGGAGCAGGGCAGCGCCCGCGGCCTCGCCCGCCGCCCGGGCGAGCACATCGGTGCGTGCGGCGATCTGGGTTGCGGTGGAATCGCGCAGGGCCTTAAGAGCGTCTTCATGCGCGCTTTCGAGTGCACTGACAGCCATTATCTTCCAGACCAGCAGCGCCAGAGCCACCAGGACCAGGAACCGGATGGTGTATTTGGGGATGCGTTCGCGGAAAGACGGCTTCTCCCTGTCCTTCAGGGAAGAATCGGGAACGGGTGTGAGTTTGTTCATAAGGGACCTCCTTCTCCCAACATAAGTACTGCGTTTATCAATTGAAAGCGATCAGCACCTATCTCTACCGCCGCCTTACAGGAATGTAA
>JAGTUZ010000233.1 GCA_018224415.1 Bacteroidota bacterium
TCGGTGTCGGAGGGCAGGGCTATAATGGCGATGGCGAGATCACGCCCCAGGGTGACGAAGCTGTTTCGTCCGATCTGGAGGAGCGAATACAACGCATCGGCCGTGCCGTTGTTCTGTGCAACGAGGCGTCGCTCATCCACGATTCCGGCTCATGGGAGCATTCCGGAGACGCGATGGACGTCGCGCTGCTTTCCCTGGCGTACAAGCTGGGATTGGATCCTGTGAAGCTGCGCGATGATCACCCGCTCACGTTCGATATCCCCTTCGAGTCGGCCACGCGATACGCGGCTGCGGTGTTTCCGGCAGGGGACTCCTATCACGTCTCCGTCAAGGGTGCGGTCGAGGAAGTGCTGCGTTTCTGCGATGACATGGAAGTGGCCGGAGACACACGTCCGATCGACCGCATGGAAATGAAGAAGCAGGCCGAACGCATGGCAGAGGACGGGTATCGTGTTCTGGCTCTGGCGACGGGTATGATGTCGGATGCGCCGGAATCCCTGGATGCCGACACGATGCCGGGGCTGACGCTCGCGGCCCTGATCGGATTCATCGATCCGCTGCGGCCGGAGGTGAAGGTCGCCATCGAAGAGGCGCACGGCGCCGGTGTAAAAGTAGTCATGATCACGGGTGATCACCCTGCAACGGCCTATGCCATTGCGCGCGAACTCGGTATCGCCGACGGAAAGAACGATGTCGTGAGCGGACAGCAACTCGCGGAGATCGGTTCGCACAAGGTACCGGAATTCTACGAGACCGTACGGCGGGCCCGTGTGTTCGCCCGCGTGACACCAGAGGAGAAACTGCATATCGTCGACGCGCTCATGCACTTCGGTGATTTCGTCGCCGTCACGGGTGACGGTGTCAACGATGCTCCTGCATTGCGCAAGGCCAACATTGGCGTGGCAATGGGCTCGGGTACGGATGTGGCACGTGACACGGCGTCGATGATCGTCACCGACGACAACTTCGCTTCGATTGTCGCCGGCATCGAAGAGGGTAGGCACGCCTACGCGAATGTGCGAAAGGTGACGCTGTTGCTGATTTCCACCGGACTGGCGGAACTCATCCTTCTTGGACTGTCGGTGGCAACCGGGCTGCCAATCCCGTTGCTGGCCGTTCAGATCCTTTGGCTGAACCTCGTCACCAACGGGATTCAGGATGTGGCCCTGGCGTTCGAGGCCGGCGAGAAAGGCGTGATGCGCATGCCGCCGAGGAGTTCGGATGAAGGGCTGTTCAACCGCAAGATGATCGAGCAGGTGCTCCTGAGCGGCGTGACCATGGCGATGATCTGTTATGCCACGTGGGCGGTGCTGCTCCAATCGGGATGGGAGGAAGCCACCGCCCGGAACAGTGTGCTGACGGTGCTGGTGCTGATGCAGTTCTATCACGTCATGAACTGCCGCTCCGAGTATCGCTCGGCGTTCCGCATCCCCTTGAAGAACAACAAGATTCTCATGATCGGCATGGTTTTCGCTTTTGCGTTGCACGTTGTCGCGACTGAGGTGCCGTTCTTTCAATTCCTGCTCGACACCAAGTCCCTGCCGATCACACATTGGCTCACGTTCGCCGGTGTGGCAGCGGTCGTTCTTGCCGTAATGGAGCTCTACAAGTTTTGGATGAGGAAACGGAGCGATTCCGCGGCCGCGTGAGCTGTTTCGGGAAGCACGCCGGTCCCCGTCCTCAGTGTTCAGCCATCCACGATCGACGGGGGATGTGAAACACCGGAACGATCGGCATCGAGCGCGATCGCGTAGGTATCCAGGAGCAGGCGGATGGAGTCGACGCGTCCGATCAACACCATTTCCATGTTTTCCAGGAGAAGGGTGTTGGGTGCCGGATTGACGATGGATTCTCCGTTGCTCCGCAGTGCGATGACACTGCAGCCGGTTTTTTTGCGAATGCCGGATTCCTGCAGGGTACGTCGCACCAGCGATGACGGCACGGGCACATTGACGATGTCGAGGCCTTCGGCGATCATGAACACGCGGTTGTTTTTCAGGAAGTTCATGATGGCGTTCAAGCCGAGAGATGCATACGAAAGCACGAGATCCGCACCCGCATGATGGAGTGTGGATATGTTCTGCTCGAGCGTGGAACGGCTGATGATGTGCAAGTCGGGGCGAAGGCGGCGACAGTAGATCGTGAGGTAGATATTCGTGTCGTCGTTGCGTGTCGTGATGATGACCGAGGTTGCCTTGTCGATCCCGGCGCGTTGGAGTGCGTCGATGTCGGCGGCGGAACCGAGAACGTACGGCGTGTCATCGCGGATTTCGTCGGGATTCTTTTCCACGATGACGTGCTCATGTCCCATCTCGCGCAAGGCGGCGGCAGCACGTCGACCTACGCGTCCACCTCCGAGAATAAGCACAAACGTCTCACGCATCGCGGGAGAATCCACGGATCGATCGAAGGCGGCGAGCTGTTCCTCGGAACCCGCGAGCACGAGAATGACGGAGTTTCCGATTTGGGAATCCGGCGAGGGGATGACGAATACTCCTCGGTCCCACATCCCGACGACGTTCACTCCGACCTCCTCGCGCAAACGGCTTTCCGCGAGCGTCCGTCCGACCAGTCGTGTGCCGTTGGCGGGGGCCTCCGCTACGAGCAGTTCGTCAAAGCGGGCGAGGATGTTGGCATGCCGGGTATTGCCGATGATGTTACGCGCGAGTGCGCGACCGAGCATATCCGTGAGATACAGCACCTGCGTACTGCCGGCGAGTGTCATGATATCCACCGAATCGGGCGAATCCGCCGTCGAGATGATCGGGACGGTCGGATGGAGTACCCGCACGGTCGCGACGATATTGGTATTTCGTTCGTCCGATCCGTTCGCGAGCACCAGCGCCGCGCTGTCCAGCTGCAGGTGCCGGTAGGTTTCCGGGTCGTCCCAGTCACCGAGCACAACACTGATGCCTGCGTCGTGCTGGTCGAGTGCGGTCTGCATATCGCTGACAAGCAGGGCGTAGGGCGTCTTGTAGCTGACGAGTTTGCGGACGAGGCTCATGCCTACGGGATCGGTATTGGTGACAAGCACATGACCGCGGATGTCGGCCGGCAGCGCCCGTGGCGCCCGCGCCCGGTTGCGCGCCTCGAGCCAGGGAGCGTAGAAGAACTGGATGAAACTGAAGGGCAGGAGCACGAGGAGAAAGATGATCCCCGAAAGCAGGACGACGAGGGAAAACAATCTGCCGAGATCGCTATGGAAGGTGATATCGCCAAAGCCGAGCGTCGACATTACGGTCAGAGTCCAGTAAAACCCTGTCACCCAACTGTGCGACTGGCCTTCCGCTTCCATGATGTAATGGAACAGTACGCTGTACATGCTCACGAGCGCCGCGAGCAGTGCGAGAAAGCGCATGAGCGCGATGATATTCCGCTGGGTGGTTTTTCCCCTGAGGAAAAAGGCGATCTGCGACGGTATGAATTTCATGGATGCTCTCGGTGGTTCGGGTAGAGTGTTATGCAACGACAGTGTGTTGTACCTCGGCCAGTATCTCACATGACCGCACGACGTCCTTCATCGTTGTGTGGTCCGGATACAGCGGCCGGTCGATGTCGAGATGTGCGACATGACGACGGACGACCTCGCGGGCTTTCTGCACGCCGGCGCCGTTCTGGAAGTCGCGGAAATCCAGCGCCTGTGCGGCGGCGATAAATTCGATACCGAGCACACCGTTCGCGTTGTCGAGGATCTGCGCATTCTTGATTGCGGTGTTCATGCCCATGGAGACAAAGTCTTCCTGGTCCGCCGCGGCGGGAATGGACTGTATCGAGGCCGGCGCGGAGAGAATGCGCTGTTCGACGATGAGCGCATCCGCCGTGTACTGGCTGAGCATGAGTCCGGAGAACATGCCCGCACCCTTTGTGAGAAAGGCCGGCAGACCGACGCTCAGGGCCGGATTGAGCAGGCGGTTGAGGCGGCGTTCCGACAGCACCGACACCATCGTGATGGCCGCACCGGCCATGTCCATCGGCAGCGCCACCGGCGTGCCCTGGAAATTGGCGCCGGTGAGCGTGAGCTTCTCTTCCGGTAAAAAGATCGGATTGTCTCCAACGCCGTTCAGCTCGATCTCGACCTGCGATTTCGCATAGGCGACGGCATCGTGGGCCGCGCCGATGACCTGCGGGGTGGAGCGCATGGAGTAGGCGTCCTGCACCTTCACCTTCATCTTTCCCGTCTGCAGGTCGCTGCCCGCGATATACGAGGCGATGGCACGCGCGCTGCGCACGGCGCCGGCAAAGCCGCGGAGCTGATGCAGGCGTTCGTCGTAGGGTTTGAGATTTGCCAGCAACGCCTCGAGGGACATGGCCGCGGCGATTTCGGCCTGCATGAGCCAACGGTTCATGTCATACAGGTGGATGGCGCTCATTGCCGTGAGGAGATTCGAGCCGTTGATCGTCGCCAGTCCGTCGCGTGCCTGCAGTCCGGGCACGGGAATTCCCGCGGCGTCCATCGCCTTGCGCGCGGGCATGCGTTCGCCCTTGTACCACGCTTCGCCTTCTCCCATCATCAGCAGCGCGACCTGCGACATCGGGGCGAGATCGCCCGAGGCGCCCACGGATCCCTTCTGGCAGACCACCGGCGTGACGCCCTTGTTCAGCAGATCGATAAGGGTGAGCGTGATTTCCGGACGGCAGCCCGAATTGCCATGCGCGTGCACGTTGATGCGTCCCGCCATGGCGCCGCGCACATATTCGACCGGCGCCGGATCACCAATACCGGCAGAGTGGTTGTAGATGAGGTATTTCTGGAATTCCGCCACCTGGTCGTCGGTAAGCATCACTTCCGAAAACTCGCCGATGCCGGTGTTGATGCCGTACATGATCTCATGGTTGGCGATTTTCTCCTCCAGCATCGCGCGGCAGGCCTTGATCCGCTCCAGCGCGTCGGGATGCAGTTCCACGGTTTCGTTGTGGCGTGCGATGCGCACGATTTTTTCGACGGTCAGGCTCGCGCCGTCCAGCACAATCGACATGATTCCTCCGGGATGATCAGCAACGGTTCATCGGGCAAAATACAGTTTTATCCCAATTCCCCGTCAAGAAAAAACCACCAAGACACGGAGACACAAAGAATACACGAAGGTTTATGGAAACGACCAGGGCCTGGCATTTCTGCCGGGCCCTGGTGAAAAATCAACTTCGTGCAGTCTTCGTGTCTTTGCGACTTGGTGGTTTTTTCTTACGCGGTTGCGGATTTGGCGACGTTTTCCAGTGTGCGCACGACGAGCTGCCAGAACTTGCCGGTGGTCGGGATGTTGAGGCGTTCGTCGGGACTGTGCGCGCCCTGGATGGTCGGGCCGAA
>JAGTUZ010000234.1 GCA_018224415.1 Bacteroidota bacterium
CATTCGATCCCTGGGCGTGTTCATCGAGCTCGGCCCTGCCGGTGCGGCGGGCCGTGCCTTCCACCTCGGGAAGCGTCAGCAGGCGCAGCTCGGCCTCGCGCCCGATGGCGTCGGCTTCCTCGAGCGCCGTGCCCGGCATGGTGATCAGCGTGATGGTCAGTGCGCCCTCGTTGAATTCCGGGAGGAACGAGCGCCCGAGAAACGGCAGCAACGCAAGCGCGGAGCACAGCATGGCGACAGATCCGGCGATGACCATGCGGGGACGCGGAAGGACGAGTTCGAGTGTGCGCCGGTAGGCGTGTTTCATTCCGGTCAGCAGACGGCTGTCCCCTCCCCCGCCTTTCTCCGCGGCCCGTGGAAGGAGATACGACCCCAGCACCGGTGTGATCGTGACCGCGACAAGCAGTGATGCGAGAATGCTCGTGACATAGGCAATCCCCATCGGCAGCAGGAGACGTCCTTCGAGTCCTGACAGAAAGAACAGCGGGAGAAAGACGATGATGATGATGAACGTGGCATGCACGATCGGCGAGAGAATTTCCTTCGACGCGTCGAGTATCACCTCGCGTGTCTCGCGTCGCTCCGCTTCCGGCAGCGCCTGCTCGAGCCGGAGCCGCCGGAACACATTCTCGACATAGATGATCGCATCGTCCACCAGCGCCCCGATGGCAATGGCCATGCCACCGAGCGTCATGGTATTGATGGCGATGCCGGCGAGATCGAACACGAGGAAGCTCACAAGCAGCGACAGCGGAATGGCCAGCACCGAGAGCAGCGTGATCCTGATATTCGAAAGAAAGAGGAACAGGATCAGCACAACGAGGATCGCCCCGTCACGCAGGGCGCCAACCACGTTGTCGATGGCACGGGTGATGAAATCGGCCTGGCGGAACACCCCGGCGTCGATGCGCATGCCGGGCGGCAGCTGCGGCTGCAGTTCCTCGATGGCGGCATCGATCGCCTCGGTGATGTCGAGCGTGTTGGCGAGCGGCTGTTTCTGGATGGTGAGGATGACCGCGGACTCTCCGTCCGTCGACGCCGTGCCGATACGCGGCGCGGCGCCGATGTCGACCTCCGCCACGGCGTCGAGCAGCACGGGCACTCCGTTGCGCGTGGTGACGACGGAACGGCGAATGTCTTCGATATCGAATACACGGCCCATGCCGCGGATGAGATACTCGGTCCCGCGATCATTGTACACGCCACCGGATGACGTGGCGTTAACGTGCTCCACCGCCCTCAGCACATCCTCAAGTGTCAGATCGTAGGCGGCCAGTCGCTGCGGGGACACGTTGACCTGGAATTCGCGAATGGCACCTCCCATGGGAATGACCTGTGCCACGCCCGGGATGGACAGCAGCCGCCGACGCACCAGGCTTTCCGCGGTCCGGCGCAGCTGCATCGCTTCCTCGCCGGTTGCGTCCATGGTCGATGCCCGTTCGTGCCGCAGGGCGACAAGCATGATCTCGCCCATGATGGAGGTGACCGGCGCGAGCACCGGACGGTCGGCACGGTCGGGGAGCGACCCGGCGGCCAGCTGCAGCTTCTCGCCGACGATCTGCCGGGCGATGAAAATATCCATGTCCCAGTCGAATTCCACCCAGACGATGGAAATGCCGGCGGCGCTCGACGATCGCACGCGGCGCACACCGGTCGCGCCGTTGAGCGCGGTTTCGATCGGATACGTGATCATGGTCTCGACCTCCTCCGGCGCCATGCCATGCGCCTCGGTCAGCACGGTGACCGTCGGCGCGGTGAGATCGGGAAAGACATCGATCGGGAGACGCAACGCGATGACCACACCCGCGACGATCACGATCAGCGTCGCAAGAAGGACCAGCAGTCGGTTGCGCAGGGAGAACTCGAGCAGGGCACTGAACATGAATATCTCCGGGGATCGTGATTAGTGGGTGTGTCCGTGTTCCGGCACCGCGCCGGCCATGGATGCGAGGCGGATCCGCTGGGCGCCGGCGCGCACGACCCGCTCTCCGACGGCGAGGCCGGAAATCACTTCGGCATGCGTCTCGCCCATCCGGCCGATCGTGACCGGACGCCGCTCGAAGGACTCCCCGCCCGTCTGGACGTACACGACACGGACATTGTCGCCTTCGTCCACCAGCGCCGAGCGTGGAACCGCGATGACGGTATCGGAGCGGCCGGTCTCCAGTCGGGTGTCGGCGAACAATCCAATCGGAAGCACGCCACCGGGATTGTCGAATTCGAACGCCACCTGTATCGTGCGTGTCGCGGCGTCGACAACCCTTCCCCGCGCGACAGCGCGGCCACCGAGCTCGCTGATGCGGAAGGAGCGGTCGAAACCCTCCACCGAGAACCAGGCGTCCTTGATCTCCTGCAGCGCGGATGCATGAGCGGCCGGGACATTGGCGCGCAGCAGCAGCCGGGACGGATCGACGACGACGAACAGGGGCTGCCCGGCCGCGATGTACTGTCCAGCCCGGATCGCCACGTGTTCGATATGACCGCTGATCGGCGTCCGGATGCGGAGCGTGGCATCCGCGTCATCGCTTTCCCAGGTCTTCGAAGACCGGAGCAGCTCGTAGCCGGCCATGGCGGATTCATAGCGACGCCGCGCCTCGTCGCGTCGTTTCTCCGCGACCGCTCCGCGTTCGTAGAGTCGCTGCACGCGCTCGAAGTCGGCTTTCGCATTCATGAATTCCGCGCGAACCTGCGCAAGCCCGTTCACGTTGCCGGGATCAGGCGAGAGCACGGCGAGCGTGCTTCCCGCGGTGACCGAACGGCCAATGACCGGCAGCGGCCGCGATGGATCGGTGAGAATGGTCCCGTTCACCGGCGCGGAGATCTCCACGATCCTGCCGCCCGGGGCCTCGAGCACGCCGCTGACGTTGAGTGTGGTGGTCACCGGCCGGATTGCGACACGCTCGGTGGCAAAACCTTCCTTCCACTGCTGTTCCTTGAGGTAGGAAATTCCGCCTTCGCCCGATTCCCCTTCGCCCGCTTCGGCAGGGTTCCCACCGTCCGCGACGCCCGCGCCGACCATCATCGACGGAAGCTCGCAGGTATCGGAAAATCCTCCGTCACGATAGACCAGCGTGAGGGCGTGTTCGCCTTCCAAGGAAAAATCGTGCCGGAGCTGGAAGATGCCCGGCTGCACTGCTCGATCGGTGGACGTCCCGGTCTTGCTGCCGTCGGGGCGACGGATGTAAAGCACAACCGTGCCCGCTCTGACCGGGGCGTAGTCGGAGAGACGTGTCAGATGGACCGTAAACGAAACGGGACCAGGATGCGCGGGCCGCTCATGCTCGATGAAGACCTCGAGACTGTCGGTCCATCGCGTCACGACGACGGAGGTCCCGTGGTCGTGTCCGTGATCGCTATCGGCCGAATCGTTGCCGCAGGCGGCGAGCAGCACGAGCGTCATTGTCAACAGAATGTGATGTTTCATGGAATCTATCGCTCCGTCATGTCGTCGGTGTCAGTACTGTATCGTGAAGATGTCGCGTCCCACGGCATGCTCGAGCCGGAAGGCCGCCTTCAGGGTGGCGCCGAGAAGGGACGCCGCGAGTTCCGCCCCATCCACGTGGGCCGTGACGGCGTCGAGGTATTCGACGAGGGAAAATTCTCCTTCGCGGTAGGCCTCCGTGGCCGTGGCAAGGAGGCCCGCGCGTTCGTCCCGCTCCGGGACGGGAAACGCGGCGAGCTGTTCGCGCAGCTGCTGGAACGAAACGGCGGTATTCCGGATCTCCATCTCCGCTGATAACTCCAGGGCGGCAAGCTCCGCCTGCAGTTCCCCCCGCTGCGCTTCGTTCGCGTGCACGGTGGCCTGATCACGGTCGAACAGCGGCAGGGGCGCGGAGATCGTCAGCAGCGGACCGGCAAATGCGTCCGACTGACGTTTGTAGCCGCCCCCGACGCGGATGTCGGCCAGCCATGCCCAGCGACGCCAGGCATTCTCCTCCGACAGCGCATCGCGCGAGGTCCGAAGCGCTTCGAGATCCGCGCGCTCCGCTTTCGCCAGGCGTTCGAGCGCCGTGATATCGAGCGATACGCTGTCGAGCCGCGGCGGACGCAGTTCGAGCCGGTCCAAACTGTCGGTGGGAAGCCGAAGCAGGCCGGCGAGCGCATCGCGCGCCGTACGGTATTCCTGTGCCGCGGTGCTTCGTCGCCACCGGACCGTAGCAAGCTCGCCCTGCAGACGTTTGCGTTCGTACACGGAGATGTCGCCCTCGCGCGCGCGCTCGTCGATCGTCTGCTGCATCGCGAGGATGCGCGGTTCGGTCTCCTCCAGTGCCCGCTGCAGGACGCGCGCGTGCCACACGTCGACGTAGCGCAGTCGCACGTCGAGCACGAGGGCGTCCGTCGCCCTCTCCATTTCCGCCGCTGCCGCCTGTACGCCGAGATCCGCGGCGGCGAGCCGTGCTCCTCGGAGCAGGAACGCGCCAAGGGGAAGTTCCGCGGACGCGGTCCACTCCGAATACTTCCCATCTCCGAGACGTAATTCCTCGATGACCCAGGCGACGGTCGGGTTGGGCAGAGTGCCCGCGGCGATCCGCGACGCCTGTCGCCGGGCCATGATGGCCTCCTGTTTGCGTCGTT
Organism: Bacteroidota bacterium; assembly: GCA_018224415.1. GTDB lineage: Bacteria > Bacteroidota > Ignavibacteria > SZUA-365 > SZUA-365 > SZUA-365. Next base: position 4,576 of record JAGTUZ010000234.1, read on the forward strand.
CCGGAGCCCGCGCGAGGGCGCGTGCCACGGCCTCGTCCAGCCGCAGCACCGCCGATGATGCACGGGTTTCCTGGGCGGACGACGGGGAGACGAACAAGAAGCACAGCACGGCGGCGATGCCGTAACGGTACAAGGACTTCATGGAGCGATTCCTCCGTGAATGAAACAACACGGACCGCGGGAACAGGATGTCACCCGCCGCCATGACGATAGAAAAGAGTTGAGGAGCCGATTATGCCATTACAGGCGGAGGAAGGTCCGTGGCGTGACGCAGAAGCGCGACGGTGGGAGGAAATGGAGAACGCGGGAATGGGAGTGTGCCCGTCGGGGAGAGTGATGATTCGGCGGAGGAAGGGGTCCCGGCATCGGCGATACCCGTCCGGTCAAGGGCGGGAGCATCCAGACAGACCTCGAGCGCGGGACGTGCGGCATGCAGTGCCTGCAGCGCAAGGAAGAGGCGGACGGGCTGGTGGTCATGTCGGCCAGGATGTCCGGCATCGTCATGTGCGTGTCCATGCCCGTGTGCGTGCCCGTGTGCGTGCCCATATGCGTTTTCCGCATGGGAGTGAAGTCCAGGGAGATCGATATGGTCGTGGAACTGCCGGGCAAGAAAGCCCGTCAGCGGCAGCATGAGGGCCACGACCAGGAGGAGGACAGCGATATGGATTCGATCACGCATTGAATGAATATCTCTCATTCCTGCTCCTCAGTCAAGGGCAATAATGACGAGCAGCAGGGAGACGCTGTCGCCTGCATGACAATCGGTCGTTGAATTTCCCGGTACATTTCGAATTGTCATAGCGCATGCCAACTGACCATGGACTTTCGGATGGGAATCATATATTGATCGAACATATGCCCATACTATCGCACCGACGCACGACCACCATCTCGACAGAAGGAGTTGCGGCCTCCTCGACCATCATCCTCTACGCCCGTCACCCCAGACCGGGCGCGGTGAAGACGCGGCTTGCCAGGGATATCGGTGACGAGGCCGCCGCCGCCGTCTATGCGCACCTGCTCGACCATGCACTCGCGGAACTGCGGACGCTCGCGTCGCGGATGCGCGTTGTGATCGATGCCGCCTCGCAGGACGATGTGCCGCCGCTGCGCGACCGTGCGCCGTGGGTGGCGGATGTCCGGACGCAATGCACCGGGGACATCGGCGAGCGCATGGCCCACGGTCTCGGACGGGCCC
>JAGTUZ010000235.1 GCA_018224415.1 Bacteroidota bacterium
CTGCTCACCATCGGCAAGGACGTCGGCTGGGTGTACGGCCTGCTGGGCGGTGCCATTGACATGCTGCTCGACCCGTTGGCGGTGGAACTGCTGATGCTAGCCGTGGTCCTGCTCACCGTCTACACCGGTGTGCAGTATGTCGTGGAGAATCGCAGCTTTATTTCCACGATCTTCATGCGACAGAAACAGGTGACCGAATGAGTGTTTTGACCGTCGGCGGCACGCTGCGCACCGGACTGGAATGGTATTACCGCCTCCTGGGGACGGTGCTGTTCGCGGGCTATTTCCCCTTCGCCTCCGGCACGGTTGGATCGGCCGTCGCGCTCGCGCTGTATTGGGTGCTGCCGTTCACCGAAAACGGCACCATCACGATCTCCTTCGCCCTGGCCGGACTGCTGCTGGGCGTCCCCGCCGCCACCTTTCTCGAGCAGCAGCATGGCGATGATCCCTCCCTCGTTGTTTTCGACGAGGCCGTCGGCATGTGGCTCGCGCTGGTGTTCCTGCCGAAAATCTGGTGGGTCGCGCTCTCGGCATTCCTGCTCTTCCGCCTGTTCGACATTGTCAAGCCCCAACCCGCGCGGTATTTCGACCGCATGAGCGGCGGGGGCGGCATCATGATGGACGACGTCGTCGCCGGCCTGTACGCCAACATCGTTATGCAAATCGTGCTTGCACTCATCTGAGATTTCTTTCGATCACTTGAGATTCCCTCTTATCACTTGATTGTCATTTCGATCACCGAACCATGAGGTAGAAATATGTCACGACTGCTCAGCGCCCTTCTGCTGCTGCTCCTGCTCGTTCCGACGGCGCAGGCGCAGGACGACGAGGACATCGAGATCCGTCCCAACCGACGGCAGCGAACGGGCGGCATCGTCGGAGGAGGCGGAGGCGTGATTCCGGCCTGGCATTTTCTCAACACGAAGGACCTCAACCAGGCGCTTGCGACGAAAGGACTTCCCGCGCTCGACGAACAGGGGATGTTCGTCTTCGGCGGACAGGGTTACGCCTATATCATGATCATCCCCAACCTCCGCGTGGGCGGACTGGGGTACGGCGGAAGCATCGAGGCGTCCGAGCTCTCAAACAGACGTGTGGGGGGACCGTGGTCCTCCACGAAGCTTTCGCTGAGCGCCGGCGGACTGCTGCTCGAATACGTCATTCCCATCGGTCGCTTTCACATCGCCCTCGGCGGCATGATCGGCGGCGGCTCGTACACGCTCACGCTGACACAGATCGACAACGGACCCAAGGACTGGGGCGGCCTGTTTCCCTCCTCGCCGAACTCGGCCGTGGACACGCGGCACGAACTGCGCTCGAGCTTTTTGACCTGGCAGCCGGCGCTGACGCTGGAGTACGAGGTGCATCCGTTTATCATGCTCGGTGTGACCGGCGGCTATTTCGGTGGCAGCGGCGACTGGGAACTCGATGAGCGCTTCCCCGTGTCGGGGATGCCGGATTTCGCATTTGAAAGTCCGTTTCTCCGCCTCGGCCTGACCTTCGGTCTGTTTCTCGGGGAGAGTTGATGCGGGTGTGCCGTCCGACAGCCGCGGAGGAAAGCGCGTGACCATCCGTTCCTTCGCGAAAATCAATCTCGGCCTCCGTGTGCTCGGACGCCGTGCGGACGGTTTCCACGACATCTCCACGATTTTTCACCGCGTGGAACTGCACGATACGCTGCATCTCGAGACCACCGACGGGAAAGTCACACTCGAATGCAATCGCGATGACATCCCTGTCGATGACGGCAACCTCTGTGTGCGCGCCGCGCGGCTTCTGCTCGCACAGCAGCGCGGCAGGGGCGTGCACATCGTGCTGCAGAAAAACATTCCCGCGGGAGCAGGACTGGGCGGCGGCAGTTCCAACGCAGCGGCGGTGCTGCGTTTTCTCCCGAAACTGCTGGGGCAGCACATTCCCGACGGGGAACTGCTCGAAATGGCGGCACTGCTCGGTTCCGACGTGCCGTTTTTTCTTCAGGACGGCAGCGCCGCTGCCCGCGGACGCGGCGAGCGGCTGACGTATTTCGTGTGGAATTGTCCGTGGTGGATCGTGCTGGTCAATCCCGGCATCCACGTCTCCACCGCGTGGGCCTACGGCGCGCTGCGGCTCGAGGCGCAGCCCGAGGATCCTGATCTGCAGGCGCTGCTCGAACGCGCGGTGCGCGATCCCGAAGCGCTCGCCACGCTCTTGCGCAACGATTTCGAAGCACCGGTGATGGAAGCCCATCCGGGCATCCGCGAAGTGAAAGAAGCCATGCTCCGCGCCGGTGCCGTGGGCGCCATGATGAGCGGCAGCGGTTCCTCGGTGTTCGGACTGTTCGACAACGAAGCCGCCGCCCGCACCTGCGCCGCCGGCTTCCCTCCCGGACAACTGCTGGGCGTGACACCACCGGATTTTTCCCCTGTTCTCCTGCAGCGAAACACGTAACTTTCTGTCCACGCCCCGTGTTGTTCTGAAATACCGTATTTTTTCTGTCCGCCTTCAGTGCGACCCGTGTAGCATTCAAAAGAGAGATCCCATGACCGTTCTCCGCAGCATATCCGCTTTCCGCAGCATATCCGCTTTCCGCAGCATATCCGCTTTCCGCAGCATATCCGCTTTCCGCAGCATATCCGCTTTCCGCAGCA
>JAGTUZ010000236.1 GCA_018224415.1 Bacteroidota bacterium
ATGCTGACATCTGCCATGGTGTGGCACCGGCGTTGTGGTTGGGAAAAACGAGGAAACGCTGTGGACCAAAACGGAAATGTGGGACGACATGCACAACGATCTTGCCCGTTTGCTTGAAAATACCTACATTGCAGAATACCTACAAAACTTTTCTAGAGGGCACATCGTCATGAAACTTCGATTTTCAATGTTCGCGATAGCCACGCTTTCTCTCGTCCTTTCATCCGCCGCGACCATGTCGGCGCAGTCCCAAGGCAACTACTTCACCGAAAAACTCCGCTTCGGCGTTGGCGCGCAGGCCGGACTCATGTCGGGCATGGGTGTCGGCGTACGGGTCCACCCCGCCGGACGCATGAGCCTTCAGCTCGCGGGCGGTGCGCTCAGCGGCGGTGAATCCGTGATGGCATCGCTCGGTGCGGAAGGCCAGTTCGATTTCGACTGGCGCGACCGTTCACGATTCTACGGCTTCATCGGCATGGGATATTACACCAACGGCGAGGAAGAGCTCACCGTCACGGCTGGAACATGGGAACAGGGCAAGGAGGATCCCCGGCTAAAAAGCCCCTTCCGAGCCGGCATCGGCCTCGGGTACGAATGGGACATCTCCAACGTCCTGATTTTCAGCGCCAGCGTGGCCTTCACCTATTTTTCCGAAGGCATGTTCCTCCCGCTTCCCCAGATCGGACTGTATTACATGTTCGACTGATCGTCTTCGACTGATCGTCCGGTCGACCGGCCTCCGGCAGCAGCTGTCGGAATTCCACCTGGAAATCAGCGACCAGTCGTCGCGATGAACGGCAGTTCAAGTATTTCACTGAAGGCGCTCACCGAGAAATCGGGTTCGAGCGCCTTCAGCATTTCCGGTGACTGGAAGCCATAGAGCGCCGCGACCGTAACGACGCCCGCCCTCTTGCCGGTTTCGATGTCATACACCGAATCCCCTACCATGACGGTTTCGCTCGAAGAACGCGCGAGTTCCTCACCGATGCGGTGCAGCGGCAGCGGAGACGGTTTCATTTCCGAATAGCTGTCCCCTCCCGCCACACGGGAGAAAAGCCGGTCGATGCCGAAATACGCGAGCATGCCGCGGCACGCATCCTCCGGCTTGTTGCTGAGCACCGCGAGCGTGGCTCCCGTCTCCGACAGCGCGGTGAGCGTTTCACGAACGCCGGTGTACAATCGGGTCTCGTCGAGGGCATGCGCGCGGTAGATGTCGCGATACCGCGAGACCAGTGCGCCGGCGTCCCCGACCTCGACTCCGCCCTGCCGCAGCACGCACTCCACAAGGTAACGCACACCTCGTCCGATGCAGGGCCGGATCTGATCATCTGCAAGCGGTCCGGCATCCAGCGTGCCCAGCAGCAGATTGCAGGAAGTGACAATGTCGCGGAAGGAGTCGACGAGCGTGCCGTCGAGGTCGAAGATCAGCAGGCGAATGGGCAAGGGAACAATCCTCGGGCTGGAACGGTTAAAATTTTCTGTCTGCAGTTTGTGCAATTTTCCCTAAAAAATGAAGAGAACGCGGCGAGAGTCTTGCACTGCAGGAAAACTTTGTGTAACTTGAACGACCATTTTTTGTGGAGGGGCTGTAGCTCAGTGGTAGAGCATCTGCCTTTTAAGCAGAGGGTCGATGGTTCGAACCCATCCAGCCTCACCATCTACAGCCTCCCGTACTGTGACATATGCGGAAGTGGTGAAATTGGCAGACACACCATCTTGAGGGGGTGGCGCTCGAAAGGGCATGCGGGTTCAAGTCCCGCCTTCCGCACACATCTCACGCCCCCGCACATTCTCGCCGCGGTCTCTTCGAATATCTTACCGAACTTATCAGGTGTAAGGAGTTAGAACTATGCTCAGGAACGTAGCTCTCTTTTCCGTTCTCGCACTGCTGATCATGGCCCTCCCTTCTTTCGCACAGAGCAACATCGATGCGAAGAAACTCTTCAACGAGGGGAACGCGATGCTCAAGGGCGGCGATTTCGAAGGAGCGATCGGTAAATACGACGCGGCACTGAAAATCGAAAAACACGAATATTACTACTATCAGCGTGGCTTGGCACAGAAGAAAGCCCGCAAAATGGACGCGGCGCTCGCCTCCTTCCATTCCGCTGTGCAGACCAACCCCAAGTGGGCGGTCGGGTACGTCGCTCTCGCCGGCGCTCATTTCGGCCAGGGTGATTATGAAAAAGCCATCCAGGATTACGAGAATGCGCTGAAGGAAAACCCGACGCTGGGTCCGGCGAAGAAGGGACTCGCGGCAGCGCAGACCGCGCAGGCGCAGTCGGTGCTCGGACAGGGCCAGGCAAACGAGGCGATCGAGCTCAGCCAGAAGGCCATCGCCAATGACGGAAAATACGACAAGGCCTATCTCATTCTCGCGCAGGCATACAACAAGAACGGCGCGTACGACAACGCCATCAAGGCGGCGCAGAACGCCATCAAGTATACCAAGGGTTCGAAAGGCGCGGCGTATTTCGAGATGGGGCTCGCCTACCGCAACCAGGGCAACACCTCGAAGGCGAAGGAATCCTTCAGCAGCGCGAAAAAGGACCCCGCCTATGCGCGCAGCGCCGATTACGAACTGAAGATGCTCAAGTAATCGAAGCGTTGCACCAAGTACAAAAACCCCGCTCGTCGAGCGGGGTTTTTCATTTCATATCGCCTGTCACGCAGTGCCGGGAGTTTCTCTCGTGCCTCAGAATACGGCGTCGAGCCTCAGAATACGGCGTAGCCTCAGAATACGGCGTCGAGCCTCAGAATACGGCGTAGCCTCAGAATACGGCGTCGAGCGAAACGCGGTAACTGCGGATGGGCGCGATGTTCGCAACCACCTCGGTGTAGTTGTACTGGAACACATTATCCACGAACAAGGACAAGCGCAGTGGCAGACCGACGGCGGCTGCCGTCCAGCTCGCACGCAGATCCGTGACATAGGTGGCGACGCGCTCCTCGGAATTCGGAATGACAATGGTCAGCTCGCGGTCGATGGCTTCGATGCGCGAGATATGGCGAAAATCCGCGCCGAACGTGAAGCCGGCGTGGCTCACGTCACCGGTCAGATACAGAAGATGTCTCGGTCGGTATTTCAGCACGCCCCCCGAAGCCAGATCCTGTGGATACATATAGGTGTAGCTTGCGGCGAAACGGAGCAGCTCTCCCCACGGCAGCGCCTCCAGCGTCGTCTCGTACCCGCGGATGCGGGCCTGGGTGATATTGCGGAAGAAGATTCTCCCGTCCGCCGGATCGATGGTTGGCTCGACCAGGTTGTCGTAGTCGTTCCAGAACACTGCGGCGTCGAAGGTGAGTCCATGCGGCAGAAGCTGCTTGAACCCGAACTCGTAGGACGTGCTGCGCTCGGCCTTGAGCGCCGGATTGGGTTTGGTCTTGATGCCGCCGGCGCTGGCCGTCGCGAAGCGCTCGGCGACGGAGGGACTGCGGAATCCCCAGCCGTAGGACGCACGCAGAACACCGTGTTCCCACGGAACGTACGTCGCGCCGAGGCGGGGGTTCACCTGCATGTCGGTCTCCAGCGTATCGATGCTGGTCAGGTCGAAACGCGCGCCCGCCGAAAGGTGCCAGCCCTGGCCGACGGCGATTTCGTCCTGCGCATACAGTGCGCCGGACCAACCGCTCCGCTCACCGTAGGTGCGGGAGTTCACCGTTGTGCGGCTCCCATCCACGCCGAAGGTCAGCAGGTTGGCGGCAGACAGCGCGTAGCTCCCCTGCCACTCGGCACCCATCACCCAAGCGGTGGACTGCGTCTGATCGCTCGGACGCAAAGAGAAATCAGACGTGTCGCTTGTGGTTTCGAAACTCGTGCGGTAGGCGTTCAGCCGCAGTGACGAGGCGAAGCGGGCGCCATGGGTCTGCCGGTACACGGCCGATACCTGGGATTTCACCGAGACGAGTTCTTCCGACAGATCCGTCGTGGCGGGCGGCTGCAGTGCCTGCGTGAGATCCCGCCAGTACACCCAGTTTCCCCGCGTGTTATTGCTGTGGTTGACAGCCACGCTCAGGTTGCGGTCGGGCGACAGCCGGTACCAGGCGCGTCCGCTCATCCCATACCGCACCCAGTCGTCATTCTGCCGGTATGCCTGGTCGTTGCGCAGGCCGGCCGTGACCAGGTAGCTGAAATCCCCAAGTACGTCTTCGTGCTGCACGTCGATGCTGTTGCGCCACCGCGGGGCATCGCCCCACCATTTCCACTCGGCGTGGTATGGATTATCCCACACGCCCGTCCCCAGCCGCACGCGGGTCATTTGGCTGCTCGGCTCGCGCGTGATCACGTTGATGACGCCTCCCAGCGCGCTTGATCCATACAAAGCCGACCCGGCGCCTTTCACGACTTCGATGCGATCGACCGAAAACATCGGGACGATGTCGGACTTGATCTCTCCCGCATCGCCGGCGAGCACCGGTGCACCGTCGACGAGCAACAGCACGCGGCTGCCAAGCGCACGGCTGTACCCGCTGGAGCCACGGATGTTGACCTGGTCCTCCGCGAGATTCACTCCCGGGATGCGGCGCAGGGCGTTTTCGAGCGTCTCGATGCCGCGGGCTTCGATGTCCGCACCGTGCATGGTGGATATGCTGACCGGAATCTCCTCCATGCTCTGCGCATGCTTTCCGGCGGTGACCGTCACCTCTCCGGTGAGAATGGAAGTCTCGGCGAGCACGACATCCTCCGTCGCGGTTTCACCGGCGGAAAAACGGAGTTCCCTCTCCACACGCACATGGCCGATCATCGAGTAGACGACGGTACGCACTCCTGCAGGAATGCGCCGGATATGATAGCGGCCGTCGGTGTCCGTGGCGCTTCCCAGGACGGTTCCCCGCACGATCACGTTCACCCCGATAAGGGGAAGACCGTTCGTGCCGGTCACCCGGCCACGGAGTTCCGCGCCGCGGGGTTTCGCGCCGGGGGGTTGCGCGCTGGGGCGTTCAGTAGTCGCGGCAGGCGTGGGCGACTGTCCGACCACGGGAATGGCCGTCAGGAGAAAGACGCCGACGAAGGCGATGGTCAAGACGGGAACAGTCCAGCCACGGGGCCGGACTGCGGAAGGGATGGAAGCGGTGGCACTCACAGGCTATCGCTGTCTGTTATGGGTGACGTGTTCGATGCTGTACAGCACTTCCTCCTGCTTCTGCATGTCATGCACGAAATCCGATTCGTCGGAATCGATGACAAGCACGGGACCGAGGGAGTAACGCTGTATCCAATCTTCATAGAGCGCGTTGAGCTGTTCGAGATATGAGACCTCGATGCTCTGCTCGAATTCCCGCCCGCGCAGCCGTATCTGTCGTTGCAGCGTGGGAATGCTGGCGCGCAGGTACACAAGCAGATCCGGCGGACGCAGGTAGCTGGTCATGGCTGCATACAGGGAGCGGTAATTCTCGTAGTCGCGGTCGTCCATGCGCCCGATTCGGTGCAGGTTCAACGCGAAGATTTCCGCATCCTCGTAAATCGACCGGTCCTGGACGACGGAGGTTTTCCCTTCGGCGATCCCGCGGTGCAGGTTGAAACGTTTCGAGAGAAAGTAGACCTGGAGATGGAAGGACCAGCGTTTCATGTCGGCATAAAAATCCCACAGATAGGGATTGTCGTCAACCGATTCGAAATGCGGCGTCCACCCGAACTCCTGGTGCAGCAGCGATGTCAGGGACGATTTTCCGGATCCGATATTCCCGGCAATGGCGACAAACATGGCTCATTCCTGCTGCCAGCGGACGTCTTCGCGACCCTCGATGTGATTGGCATAGCGCGAGAGCACAAAAAGGAAATCCGACAGGCGGTTGATGTAGTGGAGATCGGACTCGTTGATCTCCTCCATGGTGGAGAGATGCACGATGAGACGTTCCGCGCGACGGGCGACCGTGCGGCAGATGTGCAGTCGGGCGGCGGTTTCACAGCCCCCCGGAAGGATGAAATACTTGATCGGGGAGAGTTCCGCTTCAATCGAGTCGATCTGTTGTTCGATGCCCTCGATATGCCGCTGCTCAATGCGTGTCACTTCCACGTTGCGATTGTCGAGCGGCGTTGCGAGATCGGCACCGAGAATGAACAGCTCGTGCTGGATGCGGTCGAGAATCGTGGAGAGTTCCGGACGCGCGGCAACCTGCGCGAAGCCCAGGTGGGCATTGAGTTCGTCGACCGTCCCGTAGGCCTCGATGCGGGCGTTGTCCTTTCCGACACGGCGTCCGCCGAAAAGCGCGGTCTTGCCCTGGTCTCCCGTTTTCGTATAGATTTTCACAATACCTCTGCTCATGGAGTTGTGGACTGGATAGATTCCACAACAACGGCAGGCGCTGGAAGTTCCGACCATGTGTGCGTCACCACACCATTCTCGAGCACGAAGACGCGCGGCAGCGTCCGGTAGAACGGACGGGCGAAACGCGGTTCGATGGCAGCAACGGGGAAGGAAGCGGCATATTCGAACATCAGCCGCGTCAGGTGTTCGGTGCCGTCCACGATCAATCCCACCGCCGAACGCACTTCCTCTCGCTGCGCGATGGCATTCATCTGCTGGACGTCCGCGGTGATCGTTTTGCTTTCGACGGTGAACAGAAAAACGACATGCGTATCCTTATTGAGATCCTTGCCGTAGAGTCCATCCACCGGCCACGCGGTGAAATGCGCCCCCGGGCGCAGTTGCGTGACCAGGTCGTCGACGGGCAATGCGGGGCTCACCGCGGTGAGCAGCGCGGCGACGCCCGCCATGCCGAGGGTCACGGCCAGTCGCAGGATGTAGGTTTTGCCACGATGCGTCCACAGAACGACCGTGGAGAACAGCAGGGCAACGAGCATCAGGGCGTCTTCGATGATCACCTGCTCAGGACCGCGATGCATGAGATTGCCGAAGCAGCCGCAGTTCTCACCGAGTCCGATCGACATGCCGTACCATGTAATCCCGATGAAAAAAGCGATCAGTGCCATCATGAGGGGGAGCACGACCCGGGGAAAGAGATTGACAATCAGCGCCGTAGCCAGACCGACTTCAACGATGATCAGCGTCCATGCCGCGACGCCGGAGAGTTCGGGAAAGATGCCGTACATGGCGATCTGTTCCTGGAAGGAGCGCGGGTCGAGCGCCTTGAGGAAGGCGGCCAGCAGAAAAACCAGCGCCACGACGATTTGAAAGATGCGGGCGATCGTGTACAGAACACGGTTGGATGAAAGCTGCATGTGCGTGTGTATTTCAGGATAGCGTGTTTATTTCAGGATGTTGACGAGGGCCTCTTCATACGCGCCGGGCGGGTCTGCGATGATGCGGTCGACTTCCCTGCCGTTCTGGTACACGATCAGCGCCGGGTAATCATGCCCGTATCGCTCCAGTGCTGCGGCAGGTTCATTCCCTCCCATCGCGATGCCGATGTAGCGCACGGAAAATGCCGGGTTGTTGGCATCCTCGAGAATGCGCATCACCGTCGGTACAACGAACTTGCATGTCGAGCACCATGTGGCAAACATGACCACGAATTCCGTCTTTTTCTTGTAAGAGGAAAGAGCAGATATCGCTTTTTTCCTGGGCTTGTAGGAATTCATGCGGATGCTGTAATCCGGACTGTGCGCCAGGAGCACCTCCCGGCTCACCTCGCCCACCAGGGTCTGGCGCAGCACGAGGCTGATCTGCTTCCCCTTGACCTTGAACGACGTCGTTGCGCCTTTCAGTGAATAGCCCCCGGCTTCCTTGCCCTTGGGGATACCCGTGGTTTTCAGAAAACTCCCGTCGATACTCACCATCGATGCATTGAGCGTGTACACGCGCTTTTTGGCGAGGTCCACCAGCACCGGGGCCGGCAGCATCTTCGAAGTGAGAATCATGAACGGTTGATAATTCGTGGGCTGGAACACCTGTGCGGTGACGTCGGTCCTGCCCCCGATCTCCACACCGAATTGCGAGTTTTCTTCCCATTCGAGATTGGTGGAAAAAAGAAACGTCGCGAAAAAGACGTGGAACGACAGGGCGAGAATGGCGGAGCGGAAAGGCGTGTGTATCGATTTCATATTGGAATACCTCATCTCAAAACTTACAAAATGCCCCATGGTGGCGCAATCCAAAAAGCGTGTCGGCGGAAACGGAGAGACCAGGGTTGAAAAAAATGCATACACACAAGAACCACGGGTTGTGCGCCGTTGTTCCGCATGACATATTGGGAACAATAAAAAAATGGAGTGCACACCGATGAAAGATATCCTCACCACCATCCTCGCCAGCGAACCGTCCACCGCCGACGCCCACGTCTTCGACCTGCTCGGCAAGGTGTGGGAGGCCCTGCGAGAAGGCCGCCTCCGTGCGGCGAATTCCATCGACGGCCGTTGGGTGGCCGATACCGACGTGAAGCGCGTGATTCTCTGGGCCTTCCGTGCGGGTGTGCTTCGTGATGTCGATGGGGGGGCTTCATTCAGCTTCACGGACAAACATACCCTTCCGGTGCAGGAATTCACAGCGGCGGGCGGACGTCGCATCGTGCCGGGTGGCAGCACCGTACGTGACGGCGCGTATGTCGCGCCCGGTGTCATCGTCATGCCGCCGGCCTACATTAACATCGGAGCCTATGTCGACACCGACACTCTCGTCGACAGTCACGCCCTCGTGGGCTCCTGCGCGCAGATCGGCAAGCGTGTGCATCTCAGTGCCGGTGTGCAGATCGGTGGCGTGCTCGAGCCTGTCGGCGCGGTGCCGGTCGTGATCGAAGACGATGTCATGGTCGGCGGCAACAGCGGTATCTATGAAGGCACGATCGTCCGTCGCCGCGCCGTGATCGGAACGGGCGTGATATTGAACGCCTCCACCCCCGTGTACGACATCGTGTTCGGCCGCGTCCTCCGGAAATCTGCCGACGCCCCTCTTGAAATCCCCGAGAATGCCGTCGTTGTCGCCGGCAGCCGTCCGGCACGCGGGGAATTCGCCGCAGCGGAGGGCCTGCATATCTACACCCCGTTGATCATCAAGTACCGCGACGAAAAAACCGACGCCGCCACTGCGCTCGAGGAAAGCCTCCGCTGATCCCACCAGCACTCCTCCTGACGGGATCACCGGCCTGACGGGATCACCCGCCCTCCCCTGCACCATGTCGCCCTTCTGCCGGATGGCATGGGCGCTCCCTTGCAATTCTCCACAATCCTTCTGATATTGCGTATTCAACAGCATCTGCGTACATTACATCCTCACCACCGGTGGATTGAACACAGGCGGGCAAGCGCTCGCCCTTCGATCCGTACTGACAGCGTCGAACAGGCGTTACGCGTCTGACCTTATCACATCAATTGCGGAAAACATCATGACGAACGAGCCAACCAACAACCCGAGCCCCGACCCCCGAAACGAGCAGCCGCTCAACGAATCACAGCCTGCAGAGGAAAGCCAGCCCACAGCGAAAGATCCCTCCGAGGAAGCCGTTGCTGCGGAGTCCACTGAACCGGAGACCCCTGCCGCAGCGGCTCCAGTTGAAGACGTTCCGGCTGAAGACGTTCCGGCTGAAGACGTTCCGGCTGAAGACGTTCCAGCTGAAGACGTACCGGTTGAAGACGTTCCGGCTGAAGACGTACCGGTTGAAGACGTTCCGGTTGTTGAAGCTCCTGCTGCGGAAACTCCCGCCGAGGAAACCCCGGCTGCGGAAGCTCCGGCTACGGAAGCTCCGACTGCGGAAACTCCGACTGCGGAAACTCCGACTGCGGAAACTCCGACTACGGAAACTCCGACTACGGAAACTCCGACTACGGAAACTCCGACGACGG
>JAGTUZ010000237.1 GCA_018224415.1 Bacteroidota bacterium
GCATCAACTCGACCTCACTCGATTTCGAGAAAGGCAAACCGTCACAATAGCAGGCTCCCGGGCCTTATGCCCGGATTCAGAGCCTCTCGTTTAGATACAGAGCCTCTCGTTCAGTTTCTGGGTCTCACATTCAAGGGATTTTTCGAACCGGCAGGGGGAACGGACCGGTCCGTGATGTGTTTTTGTTTCGTAACAAAACAGCGCCTTCTCTTGTCTTTAGAAACGCTGCTCGTTTTTGAAGTTTTTTCTGAAGAGAAGGCCTTAACACATTTCAATCGAAAAAGTTGACCGATTTGCGTCCTCAGGGTTTACACCGAGGAAAAAATTTCATATACTAACCTGACGCGATCCGGAAACACTGAATGCATCACCTGTCCGGGCTTGTACATGGTAATACGATACGTATTTGCTTTCCTCGTTGCCTGCGCCCTGGTTCTTCCCGCGAATGCCCAACCCACGCTTGTCTTCAAGCGCGTTGAAGTCATGTATCCAAAGGTACGACTGGCATTCAAGGTCACCTGTGGGGGAACCTTCCGCAACGACATTCAACCCGAGAATTACGAAGTCTACGAGAACGGCCTCAAGGTGAAGGACGCGACACTGTGGTGTGCTCCCGAACCTGAATGCTGCGTTTCGGTCGCCCTGGTCTTCGACCGTTCGGGCAGCATGGAAGGGGAAAAGATCGAAAACGTGAAAGTTGGCGGACGCGCCTTTGTCAATTCGATGAACACCGACGGCATCCCTTGCGATGAGGCGGCGATTGTCACGTTCAACGACACCTTGCGATTGCCGGTGAGCATGACCACCAATAAACCGCAACTGATGAACGCCATCGACGGCATGTACGCAGCCGGGTGGACCGCGGTATGGGACGCCGTCGGTCTCGGTATCACCGAACTGGCGCGCAACGGCAGGCATCACTGCAGGGCGGTTGTGGTTCTGACCGACGGCGTCGACAATCGCAGCATGCACACGGTGCACAGTCTCGTTCAATACGCATTGTCCGAAAACATAAAAGTCTACACGATCGGGTATGGCGTGCCTCCGGTCCATCCCGCCGGTCAGGAACTTTCCTACCTCGCGGCCGCGACCGGTGGCGAATACTACTACAGCGCCACAGGCGAAGACCTCGCGCAGATCTATGCAAACATCAAGCAGTCGGTCAAGGACGCCTACCAGGAATGCCTGATCGAATACGAATCCGGCTGTCCCGACGGATCGCAGCGCACGGTCGAGTTGGTGCTGAAGGATTTCTGTGGCGGTTCGGCGGCACAGACACGCACCTACATCGCTCCGTATGACCGGTCGCAGTTCCAGAAAATCAGTCTGCGCATCGGAGACGCAGAGATCGGTTCTACCAAGGAGTTCATCGTCCCGATCACGCTCGAAACCCCGGTGAACGCCATCTTCGGATCATGCAGCTTCCAGATCGGCTTCGACCGCAACATCATGTCGTTCATCCGTGTCTCCACCGACGGCACTCTGCTGGAAGGCAGACCGATCAATGTACAGACGCTCGGCGCCAGCGCAACCGTACAGGTGCTCGAGAACATGGAATTGAACACCGCCGGCGACGTCATGTGTTACCTGCATTTCCGTGCTGGTGATGTCGCGCAGAGTGTCTACCGCTATATCGAACTGATCAACTGGACTTTCGACGCCTACTGCCTCGAGCCGCAAACCCGGAATGGGTTTGTACAGATCAATCCACGCGAGCCCGAGATTACCTGCCAGATCGACGCCCCTGGCTCGCTCACCTGGAACGACGATGAAAAACGCTACGAGCCGAATCCTTTCAACGTCAGCGTCTCCGTGCTGAACACCGGCACGAAAGAAGCCTTCAACGTCAACGCAACGATCATTACCGATCCGTCGGTGGTGCAGCTTGTCACTCCCACCTCACCATCACAGCTGGTCTCCCCACGCATCATTCCACCAGGAGGCATGGCCACGGCGCAGTGGACCCTGGTGGCCACCAAGCAGGAAGATCTCGATTCCATTCCCATCTATATCTCCATCCAGGCGGACAATCACCCCAACATAGCCTGCTGGCAACGCATCGTTGTCGACCCGGCGTTGAGTTCCGCCATCGCCTGCGAGATCGAGGCACCCGACACGATCTATTTCCGTGAGCAGTATTACGAACCCGAGGAATTCGACATCCTCGTCCGCGCCCACAACGTCGGCAGCGGACAGACGAAGGATGTACGCGCACAGCTCCTGCAGGACACCCGGTTTACCATCGTTCCGCCGGCGTACAAGGAAATGGCGGACGTGCTGCTTGCCGGCGCATCGGTGGAAACATCCTTCCGCGTGCGCATCCATCCGCGCGATACCGACGGATATGACACCGTGCGGGTGAACGTCCAGGGCGACGATACCAACCCGGCCTGGTGCCAGCATCCGATCTGGGTGCAGCGCGTGCGCGTGCCCGAGTTCACACTCACATGCAGCACACCCGATGACAGCCTCGTGTTCAGCGACGCGACCTACGAGTATGAACCCAACCCGTTCACCGTCACAACCGTCGCAACCAATATCGGCGAGACCTACGCCGAGGATTGCCAGCTGATGTTCGTTGGTCCTCCACGCTTCACTCCCGTGGGCAGCAACCTGCGTCCTGAAGGAACCATGCAGATCGGCGACACGCGCAGCGAGCAGTGGAGCATCCGCGCCCTGCCGCGAACCGTTGCGGCATGGGATACGCTGGTGTTCCAGGTGATCGGACGCGGCGGACTCGGCAAGCAGCTCGTGCTCGCCGAATGCCGGCTTCCCGTCTTCGTACCGGCGGTACGCAAACCGGAGTATCAACTCTTTTGTTCGGCACCCGACTCGCTGCACTTCTCCGACAACAGTTATCAGCCCGATCCCTTCGCGTTCAGTATGCGCATCACCAACGCCGGCAATGCAACCGGACGCGGACTCTCACCGACCATCATTCCGCCGCCCTCGGTACGACTGGCGGACGGTGAGGTCGCGGAACGCCGCGTACCGGCGCTCGTTCCGGGAGAGAGTGTAGACCTGACCTGGCTGCTGTCGCCCGAACCGCGTTCATATGACGCGGACTTCCGCATCTGCGCCCGTGTTGTCGATTCCATCGGACTGAGCGAGGAATGCTGCGACGACGTGTTCATCCCCAAAACAGAGAATCCCGTTCTCTCCACCGCATGCTTCTCCATCGATACGCTGTATCTCGACAGCCAGACAGGCCGTTACCTCGGCAATCCCTTCGAGGTGACGCTCGACCTGTCAAATACTGGCATCGGTATGGCCGAGAACGTGCGTGTTTCCATTGCGGTGCTCGGCTCGTTCATGCAGGTGCTCGACGCGAGCGAGCGCATTGTCGAAAGTCTGGACGCCGGCGCCTCGCGACGACTCTCATGGATGGTCGAAGCCCTGCGCCGCGATGCCCCCGCCGATATTCCCATTGTGTTCACTGTCACGTCCGACAACCATCCACCGGTGGATTGCCAGGTCGTTGTTCACGTCCCTGCCATGCAGGCACCGGTACTCGAGACCGTATGCTCATCCCTTCCGGAAGATTCCCTCTTCTTCGATTGGGAAACCGGCGCCTTCGAGTATCCCGAATGCACGCTGACGTTTACTGTCACGAATACCGGCGTGGTCAATGCGCTCAATGTCACTGCACTGCTGGTGCTGCCGTCCGGAGTCGTGCTTGCGACTGGGGAAGGGACGCTCAAGCCCGTGTTGCCTTCCGTGCTCGCACCGGGTGAAAGCGGTACCGTTACATGGAAATTCCGGGCGATGCGTTCGGACGAAGACATGAATCGATCCTTCCGTTTTGTCGCACGTGCGGACAACGCCGAAGACGCCGAATGCGTTGACAGTCTGTTCATTCAGGGTTCACCGAAACATGTCATTCTGTCTTTCCCCGAGTACACATTGCTGCGCTACGGTGAGAAACAGGACATCCCGGTGTATATCGATCGCACCATCGGCAAGGACCTTTCGGAATATGTGCTGCAGTTCTACTACGACTCACGAATGCTCAATATTCTCGGCATCAGCAACGCCGGCACATTGACCGGTATTGGTTGGGTCGGCGCGAAACTGAAACCTCTGGGCGACGGCCACCTCGAGATTTCAGACTACACAACCGGTACACCGCTCGCCCGAGATTCCGGGATACTCGTCAAACTGCAGGTTGAAGGCGTGTTCAACGAAAGCGAAGGAGCCGCGGATTTCGGTGAGTCCTTCGTCAATATTGATTCCACGACTTCCCTCCTGAATCGCGGAGAGATCCGGCTCGGTACCATTCCCGGCCGCGTCATCGCCACGAATCAATGTCTCGAGCCTCTCGTCGCTACCGAACGCTACGTGCTCAGGCAGAACATGCCGAACCCGTTCAACCCCGAGACCACCATCGAGTTCATCCTTCCACAGGATGACCATATCCGTCTGGTTGTGTTCGACCGTCACGGAAGGGAGGTCGCGGTACTCGCCGATGGTCCGCATCCCGCCGGCAGCCATCTCGTCCGTTTCTCCGGCGATGATCTGCCTTCAGGCATGTATTTCTACCGGCTTGAGGCCGCCAACGCCCTTGAAGTCCGCAAGATGATTCTTTCGCGATAATTGCATGGTGCGCATGGTTCACTCCGTACCTGTTCTCCTCGCCAGGACCTTCCCGGTCCTTGCGCTGTTCTTCCTCGCCACGATCTCCCTTGTCGCGCAGACAGCGGATCGGAGCATGCGCTGCGATGTGTTCGGTCCGGACTCGGTGTTTTTTGACAAGGTGGATTTCAATCGCTACCTCCCGGGCACGTTCACCATCGATCTGAAGGTTGTGCACAACGGTTCCGCCGCCATCGATTCCGTTGTTGCCTTTCCGCGCTCCAACCAGCGGTTCACGGTCATTGCGCCCGCCAGTCGCCTGCTCACCGCACGCATGCAGCCGGGCGACACGCTGCAAACGGATTTCACCCTCCAGGTCAATCCCCGCAGCGAAAGTGGTCTCGACACCATCACCGTTGCCGTGTCAGGAAAGGAGGGAGCGCGCACGGAGCGTTCATGGATCATCTGGGTGGAAAAGGAATACCGTCCGGTCAACGAAGTGCTCTGCCCTGATCCCGGCAACATCACGGTGGCGTTCATCGATACGCTGAACGCGTATGTGGCGACGCCGATGGTGTTTCCGGTTTCCGTCATCAACCGCGGCGACGCCCCGTCGAAGGAGACCCGCCTGTTTTATGTCGCCACCGGCGGAGTTTCCCCCGCACTGGGACAGGAACTCGTTCTGGATCTCGGGACGATCGCGCCGGGCGAACGCGTCGACCGTGTCTTCCTGATCGACGCGGTTCGTCGGAACAATGACACAACGGTATTTCCTGCATTCAAGGCACAGGGGAGAGGTGGCCTGGGCGATCGTCTGTACGACACACTCTGCAGCTACACGCTCGACATTCCGCCTGTACGCGAGGTGTTTTTCGAACTCGAATGTGAAAGCGATCCGCAGATCCGTTTCGTAGACGGCAAGTACATTCCGAATCCGTTTTCCTGGGATGTACGCGTGCGCAACAGCGGAAACAGCCGGGCGAAAAACGTGCGCGCGGTGATTTCACTGCCTGTCGCCTACGTACTCGAAGGCGGCAGCAATGAACTCTTCATCGGCGACCTGGCACCCGGAGAGGAGCGCGCGTTTTCATGGACCGTTCGTGCCCGTCCCGTCTCCGTGGCTGACAGCAGCGAGATCTGTGTGCGTGTTTTCGATTCTTTCAATCGCACCGCAGTGTGCTGTGACAGCCTCATCCTGCCCGCGTCCCGCGCACCCGACCTCCTCGCCTCCTGCCTGGTCGTGCCCGATACTGTCCGCGTTGATCCGCAGACCGGCCTGTATCAGCCGGCTGCATTCACTGTCGATGTCGACGTGCAAAATCTCGGCAGTGACGGTGCGGACTCTGTCTGGGCAGAAATCATCATCGCGGATCCAGATATCCGTTTTATGCTGCCGACCGGCGCGCGTCAACACGTGGCCGATCGTCTCGAGGCATCCGATGTGGCTCGTGTGCAATGGCGCCTCGCCCCGCTGCCTGTTGCCCTCCCACGCGATCTTATTCTGCAGGTGCGCGTGACGTCACGGAACAGCGCAACCGCGACGACCTCCTGTTCCGTTTACATTCATGCCGCGCTGGCACCGGAACTCGCGTGCGAGGCCAGCACCATCCCCGACGACACGCTGCACTTCAGCACGGCGACACTGCTGCACGACGAACTGTGGTTCACCGCGACAGTACACAACAGGGGCAGCATCGCCGCGCGCGATCTGCAGGCGACCATCCTGCTTCCTCCGGATATCAGCATTCGTGCCCAGGAGTCTGCGGTACTGTACCGCACGGATCCGCTTGAGGTGGATTCCTCGTGGACCGTTCGCTGGCGGCTTCTTCCCGTAAAGAAACGTGAAGGGTCACTCGACACCATCCGCGTCGAGTTCCGTTCCGCCGGACTGACCACCTATTGCGGTGACTGGATCTTCATCATCGGCATTCCGCCTGTCACGGTCTTCACCATACCCCGCGACGTCGTCGAGCGTTACAATCGCGAATTCACGATGCCCATTCTCGTCGATGAATCCGAGAACAAGGACATCCACGAAATCGAACTCTTTGTCACCTATGACGAAACCAAGATCGATTTTCTCGCCTGGGAGACCGACGGCACGCTGCTCGAACAGGGCTGGACCATCGGTGCGCGTGGTGGGGACGGTCGCATTTCCTTCCGCGCCTTCAACGACACCGCCAGCCTGCAGGGCATCGGCGAACTGATACGCATGCGCTATCGTGTACGCTTCGGTGACGGCGCGGACATTCTAAACGTGTCTTCCTCGCCACTGGAGTTTGATTCGCTTTCGAGCAGCGTGAACCGCGGCGGTATTCTCGCACGCTATTACAACGGTGACGTGGTGGTCAGCGGCGACTGTCTATATCCGCTGAAGGCCACGCGAAACTATGTGAGCCTCCGCAACGCCCCCAACCCGTTCAATCCTTCGACGCAATTGCAGCTCGTGCTCCCGTACGATGGACATGTTTCGATCGTGGTGCATGACGCCCTCGGACGACAGGTTGCCCACCCGCAGGACGGAGTACTCCGACAAGGGTCACATCACATTCTGTTCGACGGAAGCGATCTTCCGAGCGGTCCGTATCACGCCATCCTGCGTATTGACGGAGGAGTTGCCACGATACACCGCATGCTCCTTCTCCGTTGATCGACCACACACGAAGCGACCATGGCATACCGAGACAACCACCGAGAGGAGAATCCATCCGTGAACGGGAAGAACGTCAGTCTCAACATGAATGTCCGCGGCCTGAAGCCGTCCGCCACCCTTGCGATCAACGAACGGAGCAACAAACTCCTGTCCGAAGGGAGAAGGATATTCAAACTCGGTCTCGGCCAGTCACCGTTTCCCGTGCCCGACTCCGTCGTGAACACGTTGCGCAATCATGCGCATGAAAAGGATTACCTCCCGGTCAAGGGTCTGCATGAACTCCGCGAAGCGGTTGCGGATTTTCATCGCCGCAAGGATCACATCAACGCGAGCGCGGAGGGAGTGCTCATCGGTCCGGGTTCGAAGGAGCTGATGTTCCTGCTTCAGCTCGTGTATTACGGGGAGATTCTGCTTCCGACTCCCTGCTGGGTGTCTTACGGACCACAGGCGAAGATCATCGGCCGCAATGTGCAGCTCATCCACACAACCTTCGAAGAATCCTGGCGCATCACCGCGGAGAGCCTGCGACGTTATCTCGAGAAGGAAAACGACACCTATCGTCCGCGCCTCCTCATTCTCAACTACCCGGGCAATCCTGACGGGGACACATATTCCATGGAGGAATTGCAGGAACTGGCAGAAGCCGCCCGCGAGTATGAGATCATCCTCCTTTCGGACGAGATCTACGGACAGCTCAACCATCGCGGCGGACATTTCTCCATCGCCCGGTTTTATCCCGAAGGGACGATCATCAGTTCCGGTCTCTCGAAATGGTGTGGGGCAGGGGGGTGGCGACTGGGGACGTTCACGTTTCCAAAAACGCTCTCATGGCTGCTCGACGCCATGGCCGCGGTGGCGAGTGAAACGTTCACCTCCGTCAGCGCACCCATTCAGTATGCGGCCGTGAAGGCCTTTCGCGGGGGGCCGGATATCGAGAGTTACCTCAGCCACGCACGGCGCATCCTCCGACTGATCGGCCTGCGCTGCGCGTCCATCCTCCAGGATGCGAACATTCGTGTGCACGACCCTCGGGGCGCCTTCTACCTGTTCATCGACTTCGAACCGTTGCGCGAGGCACTCGAACGTCGCGACATTCACGGGAGCAGGGATCTGTGCGAACGTCTTCTCACGGAGACAGGAGTTGCGATCCTTCCCGGGGCTGATTTCGAGCGACCCATCGACGAACTGTCGGCCCGTCTCGCCTATGTCAATTTTGACGGAGCCCAGGCGCTTGCCGCCAGCAGGGAGATTCCCATCGACCACGAGCTGCCGGACAGTTTCCTTGACATCCATGCCGCCAGCACGATCGAAGCGATGCAACGTATCGCCGGCTGGGCTGCGGAACAATAGCGACCGGCAGCATACAGGATAACTCTATTCTATAAAAAACGATGACGCGCACCGCGCACGTCATCGTTGTATGGGCGAGACGCCCTGTCAATTCTGTGCGTACTTCGCGATCGCGTCTTTCCCGAAATCCACTGCCACAAGCTTCGAGATCCCTTCCTCTTCCATGGTCACCCCGTACAGCGTATCCGCTGCGGCCATGGTGCGCTTGTTGTGCGTCACCACGATGAACTGCGTGCTGTGCGAGAATTCGCCGATGATGCGGATGAAGCGGTCGACGTTCGCATCATCGAGTGGGGCGTCGACCTCGTCGAGAATACAGAAGGGACTGGGTTTGACGAGATAGATGGCAAAGAGCAGGGCAATGGCTGTCAGCGTCTTTTCACCGCCCGACAGCATGTCAATCGAATGCGGACGCTTGCCGCGCGGTTTCGCGATGATATCGATACGCGCTTCGAGCGGATCTTCGTTCTCCTGAAGGATAAGGTCCGCCTCATCGCCTTCGTCAAAAAGAGATTTGAAGATCTTGATAAAATTCTCCCGGATCAGCGAGAAGGTCTCGGAGAATTTCTGCTTGGCGGTCTCATTGATTTCGCGGATGGTGTCGCGAAGTGTCTGCTGCGAAGTGATCAGATCCTGTCGTTGCTCGGTCAGCAGGTCAAAGCGCTCCTTCTCTTCTTTCCATTCTTCGAAGGCAAGAGGATTGACCGGGCCGAGCACACGGATCTTCTGCCGAAGATCGTTGATTTCCTCCCGCTCCTGGGCGAGGTCGAACACATCGTCCTCCGCTTCGTCGCCGCGCGCGAGTTCAATTTCGAATTCCTCGCGTGCTCGTTCCTCGAGTGAGATGATTCGCTGCTTGATTTCCGACACCTTGAGATCGATCTCGTGCACGAGATTGATGTTCTGTGTCTGTTTCTGCCGGTCGTCATGCAGGGCTTTCTCGATGCCGAGAAGTTCGGAGCGCTTTGCCTCGAGCTCCTGTTCGATCTGCCGTACCGCTTCGCGCGAGGTCGCATGCACCTCTTCCATCTCCTGCAGTTCGAAACGCAGCCGGGAGATCACGTCGACGAGGCCACGCGCGGATTCTTCCGAATCCACGATTTCCTGTGCCGCGGTTTCCAGTGCGTGTTCGGTTTCATGCAGCGAAACGCTGAGACGATCGAACTCGTTGCGGAGGTTCTGGATGTCGCCGCGTTTCTGCACAACGCGCACGTTGGCACCACTGACCGCTTCGTTGCTCTGGTTGTAATTGCGTTCGAGTTCGGCGAGCACATCGTGTTCGCGCCGCACCTCCTCCTCGACGTCCGCCTGCTGGGCGCGCAGGGCTTCGGCCTGTGGCCGGAGTTCACCCTGACGTGCGTCGATCTGCCCACCTTCCTCCTCGAGACGCGTCCGTTCTTCGGCGTTTTTCTGCAGGATGCGTTCGAACTTTTCAATCTCGAACATCATCTGCGCGATGCGACGTTCATGCGCCGAGAGTTCCTGCTGGGTCTGCTTCATTTTCTCGGCGTACGCCCGCAGATCGATGCCGCTGTATTCGAGGTTTTTGTCCTCCAGAAATTCCTGGTTCTCGAGAAGCTGCTTCTTGAGTTGATCCACATCGCGCGACAGGGCGGCGATCTGGTCTTTTTTACCGATCATGCTCCCTTCCTCCTGGCCATGGCTGCCGCCACGCACCAGACCCCGACTGTCGAAGATGTCGCCTCCGAGCGTGACGCAGTGGATTTCCGGATATTCCCGAATGCAGCCATGCGCCACTTCCGCGTCCCGCACGATGAGCACATGCCGCAGCAGCATGGTGAAAAGGCGGTTGTAGTGTGCCTCATAGCGCACGAGGTCGGCCGCCCAGCCAATGATGCCGTCACCGGCGATGGGAAATGTGGAGGAGGAAACCTCGGGAATGCGCGCGAGGACGGCGAAGGTGGCTTTGCCCTTGCGATGTTCTTTCAGGTTCTGCAGTCCGCTTACCGCCTCGTTCATGTCATTGACGAGAATGTAATGGGCGGCATCTCCGAGTACGGCCTCAACCGCGACCCGCAGATCCTCACGCGTGTTCACGGCGTCTGCAATCGTGCCATATCGCGAGGCCGACCAATCCCGGTTGCGAAGAAGATGCTGCACGCTTTCGTTATATCCCTCGAGCCGGTCGACGAGACCGTTGATGAAATCAATGCGCGTCATCTTCTCGCCAATCAGACCCTGGATTTCGAAGGCCCGGTTCTGAAGCAGGTCGATCTCGTTTCGGAGCGACTGCTTGTGCTCTTCCATCCGGTGGAATTCACGCTCCGCCTCCACAACCGTATCGGAGAGAGTGGCCTGACCGGCATCGACCTCCGAGAGCTGCGCCCGCATGCTGGCGAGATTGCGTTCCGCGTCAGCATCCTCGTCGGCCAACCGTGCGCGCAACCGTTCGATGGTCTCGCTCCGCGCCCCGAGCCGGTCGATTTCATTCTGCAGCTGCGCATGCTGCTGCATCAGTTCCATCCGCCGCTGCTGGCGGCTCTCGGCCTGCAGCTTTTTCTGCGAAACCTGTTCCTCGATCGTACGATGCGTTTCGCGCAGTACGCCGCTTTCCGACTCGAGCGCTTCCAGCTCGGAGACGCAATCCTCCATCTCGTGCGTCAGCTGCCCTTTTCGCGTCTCAATTTCTGTAATACGGACTTCATTATTGTCTTTATCCTCTTTCAACCGTGCGGCACGCTGCAGCAGGGAGCGCTCGCGTTCCTCGTTGACGAGCAGTTGCTGACGTGTCTCGTTGATGCGAGCCACCAGGCCCGAAAACTCCTCGCGTCTTTCGTCGAGACGGTGTTCGATATCCCGTTCATCGTTGCGATGGGCATCGAGCAGGACCTCTTCTTCGTCCATCCGCGTCGCCATGCTTTCACGTTCTTCGATGGTCACGCGGAGGCGTTCCTCCAGCGGGACGAGGCGCCGGAACAGATTGTTGTAATCGCGCTGCAGCACGTCGACTTCGAGCAAACGCAGACGATCCATGTATTCATTGTACCGTTCGGCTTTTTTGGCCTGTCGGTTCAGCGAGTTGACCGTCTTTCCGACCTCGGTAATGATGTCATCCACGCGCAGCAGATCAGAGTCGACGTCGGAGAGCTTGCGCAGCGCCTCTTTACGGCGCGCCTTGTACTTCGTCACCCCTGCCGCTTCCTCGAACAGCCGGCGTCGCTCTTCCATCTTGTCGCTGAGTATGGTTTCAACCATTTTCAGCTCGATCACGGAATAGGCATTGGCGCCCATGCCGGTATCCATGAACAGATTGAGAATGTCCTTGAGCCTGCAGATCGTGCGATTGAGCAGGTATTCGCTTTCACCTGACCGGTACACGCGTCGCGTGATCGTGAGTTCGTTGTACTCGAGAGGGAGGATGCCCTTGTTGTTTTCGATTGTCAGCGACACCTCGGCCATGCCAATGGGCTTGCGTACCTTGGTACCGTTGAAAATCACGTCTTCCATCTTGTCGCTGCGGAGCGTGGAATACCGCTGTTCGCCGAGCGCCCAGCGCAAGGCATCAACGATGTTTGTCTTGCCGCAGCCATTCGGCCCGACGATCGCGGTCACGCCATCGTTGAGCACAACATTGGTCTTGTTGGCAAAGGATTTGAATCCGAAAAGTTCGAGTTTGCTGAGATACATATTGAGGAGTGTTTATGCGAAGATATCAGGCGGCCGCCTGGGTGACGTTCCACCAGATATCGGCGAAATACCGCAGGTATGCAAAAATATTGTAGGTGCCGTCAAGGGAGAGCAGCCACCACGCCGCACCCGCGACGAGCAGCAGGTATCCGCCGGCGTAGAAAAAGACGGGACGAATATCGAAGACAATGGCAATGCCTTTCAGGATCCGGCTTACGATCCAGATGTGGAAAATGGCATAGACCAGCACGGAAAAGACGTCCAGCACCGGAATGTCCATCAGCCGGTACAGAACCATGCCGAACGGCGCGAGCATGATCATCGGCAGCACCGACCACATCGAAACGCTGTACGCATCAAACAGGAACACCTTTTTCCGGCTGGCAAAGGCGACGAGGCGGATCAGCAGGGTGAGGAGCAGCAGGAGGACAAACAGCGCCGCGGTCACAAGCAGCATGTTTTCCAGCGGATTCCATGCTGAATAATTCAGCCACTGCTTGAACCCCACGGAATGCACGAACTGAGAGATAACGTGGTCAACCAGGATATTGGTCTTCCAGAAATACAGGATGTTCGCATATAGCAGTGCCGCAGAAAGGCAACCGATGAAACCAACCATGGAGGTCTGGAATATAGAAAGCATTCGCTGATCGCGAACGTCGGCAAAGAAGTTGTACGGGCGAAGCAGCGACCGGCTCACGTTTTCACGGAAACGCCGGAAGAGGTTATAGACAACCGCGAAAATGAGAATGATCAGAATTCCGATCACCACGAAGCTGACAGGATGCTCTTCCTCGTAATTGCCCGTTACCAAAACCGGTGCTTTCTCGTTGTTCAAGCTCGCCTTGAGCACATCGTACGCGAAACGCTTCTGCCGGTACCGGTCGACCACACCCGTCGTCGCAGTGAACTGATGCACACGGTCGACGGCCATGATCGGACGGGAAACCGCCCAGTCGGCAAAAGAATGCACCACAATGCCCGCAAACCCGAGATCGCGTGTTTCCTTGAAGAGTCGCAGGAAAAATTGTCCCTGTGCATCGATCGATCGCGCATCGCTGTATCCATTGTAATTACCGATCTGCACTGGATACATCAAGGAGCTGACGAAAACCGGGAAGCCGCGTCCTTCGACGACATTCGCCTGCAACAGACTGATGACGGACTCGGTCGCTTCGGGACTGACATCCAGCCCGATCATGTCCAGGCCTTCCGGAAGCGAGGAGGGAAGTGAGCTCTGGAAGGAAACGTAATGCAACGGCGCTTCCGTCTCGCGCACGACGGTAGCGAGATCCTTGATATACCCCGCCAGTGCCTGGCTGTCACCTTCCACGCCCTGCGCAAGACCGATCGCGACAATCGACGGGTGGTTCAGATCGCGTGATGAAATTTCGCGATAGGCATTCCGCGCACTGACACGAATCCCGTCCTTGCGCAGCAATGCATCCGGTGCGTTTCGCAGTGGCAGGTCCACAAACAGCATGATGCCATAACGGTCGCACAGCGAAATCATATACGGATGCACCGAGCCGTAGACGAGGCGCACGGCGTTGATGCCGAGATTTTTCATCAGCAGCACGTCGCGCTCCATCTCGTCGAAAGACAGGCTGCGGCCATGCCGCGGTGAATCCTCCACGTACGTCAGCGCCTTGATAAACACCGGGGCCCCGTTCAACATCAGTCCGTTTTCCCCCATACGCACACTGCGGAAACCGACCTGCTGCATGGACTCGTCGATAATCGTACCGCCTTTCATCGTCCGCTGGCGCAGCATATAGATATTCGGGGACTCCGGTGACCAGAGCCGCACGGACGGCAGCGTCGCCGAAAGTTCCACTTCCTTGAGACGGTCAGACTCCACGATAACGCGGTTTGCCTCGCTGGTCGCCAGCACCGCACCCGTGACGGGGTCGAGGACATCGAAATAATGGGTGACGTAACTCCTCCCAAAGCCGGCCGACAACGTATCACCAGGGAGCGATGAAATTTCGCCCGTATTGAGCAATGCACGGTAATACACGGTGGCAGGGCGTCCCTCGCCCGTGACCTTCGTTGTAACATACGATTCCTGCACCCACACCCCGCGATGCGCCACGATGCCGATATCATGCACGATACCGCCATGATTCCGGCGGTCCCACAACTGCTCGTACATCGGGACCGTCTCGTGCGTGCTGAGATGGTTGTGTACAAGGATCTCTATCCGGTTCGATCCCGGTCGCAGAACGCCCGGAGAGATCTTGAACGAGAACGACGTCAGTCCGGCATGTTTACCGACAAACTGACCGTTAATACTTATTTCGCAGTAATACGAGATACTCTGTGCGCTGAGCTGGAACACGGAAGAGGAAACGAGAGCGCGGGGAACGGAAAACTCGCGCCGGAACAGCACACGGTGGTTTCCATGATAGGAGGAAGGAACGCTGACACCCCGCCATTGCTCGCTGTCATCGACACGGTACTGCCATTCTCCGTTGAGATCGATGATGCTCTTGTACTCCGATGGCGCCAGGAGCCCCATGCTCAGATCCGATGGCAGCGTCCGCCGTTGCTCGAGAAACACCGGCTGCGCGGACAGAAACGGAACGGGCACAGTACAAAAAACAATGAGGAAAAGGAGCGCACGGAAGGTCGGGGAAGCGATGGCAGGATCTCTCTGCGACATGTATGTCACCGTACAGTTTTGCATGAACAGAAATGTACGAAACCTCCGCCTATCAAAAAAGAGGGGGACGTTCGAACGTGAATTTGCTTCGGACCCCGATTCATCACCCGGGGCCAGGGTTCCAACACCAAACATCAACTTCATCACACAGGACAATGAAAACACCCAGCAGAACAACATCGCAGAGAAGAATGGGCATTTCCTGATAAACAGCATTGTAAGTCTAATAAAAACAGATGCTTATGCTGTACTTGGCAACGTTGGCCACCTGCAAGGAGGATCCGACCGTCCACTCGATCCTGACAACATGCACCTGAAGGGGCGCTATGCCCCCAAAACGGAACTTCCAGGCCGATCCACTTACGACCTGCAGCGCACCTGCGCGACAGCCATACGGATCACAACCCATATCTTTTCTCATTATCTCCATCAATTCAGGTTCATCGGGTCCATGTTCTGTTTCACGTGAAACACATCCGGGATGTAAACTCTCCTGATTCATGGAGGAATGCTAAGCACAGTCGTTGTAGAATTGTGATCGAGAGAAAACATTATCCGGGCTTTCACCAGGCAACGGCTTTCACCAGGCAACGGCTTTCACCAGGCAACGGCTTTCACCAGGCAACGGCTTTCACCCGGGTCGGTCATGCCGATAATAGAGATAGGGGAGCGGATGAGCGTGCGGTGCGACACCCGGTGAAAGCCGAAAAAAAACCCCCTGCCACGCAAGGGGTTCGTTTCACGTGAAACAGTATATCAGAACTGCTTCTTTTTCTTGGCGGGTTTTTGCTGTTCCTTGGCTTTCTCCTGCATGGAGGCCATGGCGCGATCTGTCCAGCTCTGCTTTTTCTTTCCATCCTTGGGCGTGACTCTCACCAGGGGTTCGTCCTGATGGCGCTTGTTGATCAGGTGCTGCTGTCCGATGGAGAGCAGGTTGAACATGAAGTAATACAGGTTGAGTCCGGAGGGGAAGGAGTTGAAAAGAATCCAGAACATGACAGGCATCATGTACACCATGGATTTCTGCCTCGGATCCTTGATCGTCATTTTCTGCTGGACGAACATGGTCACGGCCATCATGAGTGCGAGTCCGCTGATGAAGCTCATCCCGAGCAGGGGAATCTTGAACGGCAGGGTCACGAGGATGTCCGGCGCGGAGAGATCGTTGATCCAGCTCACAAAGGGTTGATGCCGGAGTTCGATCGTCGAACGGAAAATGGAGAACAGGGCAAAAAGGATTGGCATCTGCAGCAGCATCGGAAGACAGCCGCCGGCTGGATTGACACCATAATCCTTGTACAGTTTCATGGTCTCGACATTCTGTTTCTGCTGGTCGTCTTTGTACTTCTCCCTGATTTCCGTCATCAGCGGTTGCAGCTTCTGCATTCTCTGCATGGAGGCCATGCTGGTCTTTGTAAGCGGATAGAGGAGCAGTTTGATGAGTATGCTGAAGATGATGATCACCACACCGTAATTGGGGATGAAGCTGTGCAGGAAGCTGAACAGCGGCATGACGAGGTACTCGGAAAACGGACGCACCACGAATTCCCAGCCCAGGCTGAGGACTTGTTCCATGCCTTTGTACTGATCGGCGAGGATATCGTAATCGAGCGGACCAATGTATATCGTGAAACGGGAGATCTCGGAAGACTCGCCGCGATATTTGACCTTCAATCCTGCTTCGTATATTTCCCGCTTGCCCTCTTCCGGATAATCATAGGCCCGACCTTCGAGATAAACGCCGGTTCCCATGAATCCATCCCTGACCATCAGGGCGTTGAGGAAATACTTGTTCTTGATCACGATCCATTCCGTTTCGCCATCGAAAGTGGACTTTTCCACCTCTGTGTCGTCGGCATCAAAGGATTCGCGAGTGCCATTGACCATGACGTCGGTTTCGGAAAACGTCGCCTCCTCCACGCTATTGCGCTCGGTGTGCGCAGGAGAGTGCAGTGTCACCTGGTATTCGAAATTGGCGAGGACGTCTGCCATGTTGCGCATTTCGATGTCGAGGTCCGTTGTGAATCCGCCGCTGTGCACGGTGAAATGCTTCACCATGGCAATGCTGTCACCTCGGACAGGGAGAATGGCTTTGAACGACCAGCTCGCCGTGTCCTCCAGCACAATACGCCGGCTTGTCGGCACATTCTCGAACTGGAAGTACAGATCCTTGGTATTGATGAATCTTCCGTCGGAGCTCGAGAAGACAACATTGTAATCGCTGCTTCTTTCCCAATCGATCAGCTGCAGCGGCTTTTCATTCCAGGTTTCGAATCCCTTCAGTCGCCAACGCTTTATGCTTCCGCCCCGAGAGGTAAACACCGCCTCGTATTTTTCTGTCTCAATTACAAACGTTTCTTCCTGCCCCTTTCCGAGATGGTTGAACCACATGCCGAAGCGGCTGAATTCTGCCGTTGCATTGGCGCTGTCGGTCGCCGCCGCTTCCTGGCGAGGGGGCGGCGCGTCCGCATTGACGTCAGCATTGTTCTTGTTTTTGGCCGCCTCCTGGTTGGCCAGTTCCTGCCGCTGCCGCTCCTGCTGCTGCAGTTCTTCCTGGCTTGGGGTGGTCATGAACATCCAGACCACAAACAGGACGGCAATGAGGATAAAACCGATGACCGCGTTTCTGTCCATAATACTATCTTCTTGTTTTTACGTGTGTTACGGCACTGGGTCGTAGCCCCCGTCATTCCAGGGGTGACAGCGGGATATGCGCTTTATGCCCAGCCAGCTCCCCCGGAAGGGACCGTGTTTCTGTATGGCTTCCATCGCGTATGTCGAGCAGGTAGGGTAAAATCGGCAGGATGGAGGGAGCACAGGTGAAATCATGATCTTGTAGACCTTAATCAGGAAAACAAGAAAAAGAGTCAGTGCCCGTTTCATAACTGCCTTGTCCGTTCCACCAGGGCGGCCAACAGCGAAGTGACGGCGTCATCGAGTTCATGGAACGAACTTTCCTTGTGACTGCTCGCGTCGATGAGGATCACACAGCGAAGAGCAATCTTCAGCTCCCGGCACTGTTCGAGCAACCCGTGCTTGCGCTGCCGGTAACTCTCTCGCAGCAAGCGACGCAGACGGTTGCGCAATACGGAGGAGCGTGGCTTTCTAACAGCAAATCCCACCGTACACAGGTACGGTGGGATTTCCCGTTGAATGTCGTAAAAGAGCCTGATACCACGGTACTTTACATGGGTACCACGGGAAAACACCTGTCCGAACGACCGATACCCTCGAAGAATCTCGCTCTTGGCGATGCGGTTGCTGCGGGGGTTACCGGTGCTTGGGCTCGTCACTGGTGGTGAGCTTCCAGCGGCCCTTTGCACGCCTGCGGGCAAGGACTTTTCGTCCGTTCTTTGTGGCCATACGGGCACGGAATCCATGCTTGTTGCTCCGCTTGCGGCGGCTGGGCTGAAATGTACGTTTCATGTCTGTTTCGTTTCTTTGGTTGTAGTCCTTACAGAACTACAAAGTTAGCCACAAAAAGGTGATAAAATCAAGTCAGTTGGTTGATTTCTGTCGAGAAAAATATTTGTCGCCGGACAGCCGTCGCGTCCCGCGATTCCTGTTACGCTTTTCTTCTGAGCAGGTAGATGAACAGCGGTGCGCCCAGTGCCGCGGTGACAGCACCGACCGGCAATTCGTTGGGCGCAAGCAGCGTGCGCGCGATCAGATCGGAAATTATCAGAAAACTCGCTCCAAGAAAAAAGGACACCGGAACGAGGAGTCGGTGATCCGGACCGAACATCGTGCGCACGACGTGCGGAACCAGGAGTCCGATGAAACCGATTGCACCAGCGACACTCACGACCAGGGCTGTGAGCAGCGATGCCGCAATGTACAAGGTCGCCTGCAAACGTCGGACAGAAAGGCCGAGATGTGCCGCCGCCTCGGTACCAAGCCCCAGAATATTCATTCTCGGAGAAAAAAGAAAAAGGAGGATGGATAGTGTCAGGACTCCGGGAATCAGAACCGTCATCTCGCCAAGACCCGCGTTTCCCAGATAGCCGACCAGCCAGAACAGCGCGCTTCGAACCGGACGGTCCATGGTCGATACCATCCCGAGTATGATCGCGGAAAGAAAGGCACCGATCATCACACCAGTCAGGAGGAGTGAGTTGCCTTCTCCGCTCCCACGCAATCCGATGCGGTAAACCGCCGCGACAACCAGCAAGGCGGTCGCAAACGCGAGGAGAGGCTGCGAGAGATAAAAAAGAGCTGAAAGTCCTGTGGCGATGGCCGTCAATGCTCCGACCGCCGCTCCGCTCGACACGCCGAGGATATAGGGATCAGCCAGGACGTTTCTGAGCAGAACCTGAAACACCACACCCGCCACGGCGAGACCGCCACCAACAAAAAGAGCGGTGAGAATACGCGGAATGCGAATGTCCAGCAGCACGGCCCGCATGGTTGCCGACGAAAAGTCGTCCGGATTCCCGAATGCGGTGAACATGTCATGGAAAGTAATGGAAAAGGAACCAATACGCAGTGACAGCAAGGCGCAAAGTACGGTCAGCAGCGCAAAAAGCATGGAGACGCGCAACGTACGCCCACCGGTGGCGAGGGACGGCGTGCCCGGGCTCATGGCGTATCCGGGCTCATGGCGTATCGTGTTCTTCCGCCGATCCTATTTCGCTCTTGATCATCTTCCACATGATGTCCTTCAGCTCGGGAACGCCTTCCCCGCTGACAGAGGAAAATGCGTGGACGCTGACGCCGAGTTCATCTTGCAGCGCTTGAATACGGTCCCGGGTCTCGTCGTCGGCGGCATCCATTTTCGAGATGGCCATCAGCCATGGTTTGTGGGAAAGCTCGCTGCTGTACGAGGACAACTCATTGCGAAGAACATTGAGGTCGCGGAGATAATCGTCAGAAAAACTTTCCACCATAATGGCGAGCACACGTGTGCGCTCGACATGCCGGAGAAACTGCATTCCCAATCCCCGGCCCTCGTGTGCGCCTTCGATCAGTCCCGGAAGATCCGCGACCGTGAAACTGTCATAATCCCTGTAGCGAACGATACCAAGATTGGGCTCGAGCGTTGTGAATGGATAGTCGGCGATCTTCGGACGCGCAGCGGAAATGGTCGAGATCAGTGTGGACTTCCCCGCATTCGGAAATCCGACCAGACCCACATCAGCGATCAGCTTCAGTTCCAGAACAAGTTCACGCTCTTCCGCGGGACGACCCGCTTCCGCCTTTCTCGGGGCCTGATTCGTTGATGTCGCAAACTCCGCATTGCCCCTTCCCCCTATTCCCCCCGCCGCCGCACGATACCGCTGTCCGGCTTCGACCAGATCGGCAAGCATCTGCCCGCTCTCGGAATCGCGGATGACCGTTCCACGTGGTACTTCGATGATCTCGTCCACGCCGGATCGACCGGTGCGGAGGGACTTCTGGCCTTTTGCGCCGTCCTCCGCTGAATAGATGCGACGATAGCGGTGGTCGAGCAGGGTATGGAGCTGGGGATTCGCAACAAGAACCACATCCCCTCCCTTTCCTCCATTGCCACCGTCTGGTCCCCCTTTGGGAACAAATTTTTCCCTGCGAAAGCTGACGGCGCCAGCCCCACCTTTTCCCGAACGAACTGCAATGACAACCTGGTCAACAAACACGGGATATCACTTCTTGTTTGCGTAGCGTTTGTAAATATCGTCAGTGAACTTGACCGCAATACGGGAATACATGTCCACATCGAACTTGATAAACAGCTCATCGATGTATTCCGAGGCCTTTCGCCATGACGATTTGCCGTTCAGCACCTGAAGGGCGCGGGAAAACGCTTCTTCGTCCTTCTGAAACATCTTCCGGACGTACTTTTTCTTGTCGGAGTCCGGTATGAGCTGTTTGAGATCCCCAAACTCCTTGATGACATCCTCGAGGGGCGCGTCTTCTTCTTCGGGCATGTCCTGCTCGCTGAGAGCGGCCTTGGTCATCGGAGGTATTTCGTCTTCGACGACAGGAATGTCGAATTGCGTTTTCTTGACGACAGGGGTTTTGTCATCGATCTCATCGAGATCGAGTTGACTGAGCAATTCCTCCGCTCCGGGAAGCTCGTCACCCTGGTCGAGAATTTTCTCCTCCCCCGGGATAGCCGCGGAAAGAGTCTCTTCTTCTTCCTCCATATCATCGAGATCGATATCATCCATGTCTTCGGCTTCCTTCTCCCAGTCGATCTCTTCGTCCGTGAGATCCGCGCCCGGAACGCGCACCGGATTTTGCTCGATGACATCCTCATCGTCGTCCAGTGTCGCAGACAGGAAGGGTTCATCGTCCAGGTCGATCGCGTAAGGATCCTGCTGATCCGTATCCACGCCGAGATTCAATGACTCGAATTCATCGAGTGATATGTCTGGAATGTCGTCTTTCGACTCGAGAAACTGCTTCGTGGGCTGATCCCCATCGTCGGCCAGGATAACATCAGGAATTTCGTCCGGGTCCGCATCGGCTGAGCGGGTGGATTCGTTCTCTTGATCCACGTTTTCCGTATCCCGTGCCGTCCACCGTGTGTCGTCCCCGAGGGAGGACATGGAAGTCGAGAGGGATTCAAGCTCTTTTTCGATGTCCAATATGCCTTCGTCGGTGTATCCTGACTGGGAATCCCCGTAATCGTCATCGGCGCCCGCTTCTGCCGTGTCCGCTTCTGCCGTGTCCGCTTCATCGGCGTACGCTTCACCGCTTGCATCATCGTCGTCCGCGTTCTCGGTGAAGGGATAAACGGTTCCGCTGTCCGCATCCTCTTCTACGCCGTCAGTTTCCGTACCCGGGATCTGCTCATCGTCATCGATCAGCATATCATGCACTTCGACATCGTCGTTGAGGTCGTCCTCGAGCGGCTTGGTTGCATCATCATGATCCTGCATGATGACGCCCTGTTCCTCTTCCGAGATGATGAAATCCAACGAGTCGTCTTCATGGCCAAGATCGCCATGATGCGTTCCATCTCCTACTTCTTCGGGAAGGTTCGGGATGTCAAAATCCTGTCCCGCCGTCACATCCCGTTCTTTTTTCATTCCGCCCATATTCAGCTGCTCGTTGATGATGGTGGATATATCCAGGCCTATCGTAAAGTCCGCTTCACCGATGATCATGACAAGTTCATGCAACGTGATGCGTTCGCGTGATGCCCGCTCGCGATCGAGACGCTCGACGATCGCAGCAAGATTCTTGTCGTCGAAAAACATGGAGAGCGCTTCCACCGGAACCGAGGGATCTTCGGCGGGAGCGGTGGCTTCCTCCGTGTTTCTCCCGACGTTGAAGAGCTCGAACAACGGCTCGGCGAGATGTGCCGTCTTGCGGCTGTCGAAGCTCCGTATCACCTCATGATCGATGCGTTCGACCAGATCGGTAAACTTGCGGACATTGATGACCGCGATGTTTTTCTGTTCGAAATACTCCCGAAGGATGATCGCGAAATATTCATAATACCAGAAGCTCTGCAATGCGTCAACGATCTCGTGCGCTGACGCGTTTTCGCGGTCCGCAAACAGATAGTGGACAAGTGTCCATTGCGGCCGGCAGACGTGGTTGAACAGCAGCTTGACGTTTCTCCCCAGCGCTTCGCCAAATTCTTCCGCGGAGAACTGCGCGCAGTCCCGTGCCTTGTCGCCGAGGCTGTCGAGCACCGCTCGCACATCGTCATCCTCATAGAGGAAACGCGGTGATGCCATCAAACGCTTCTTCTCCTCCTCTACCAGCAGGTCGATGTCGACCTCGAACATGCGTTTGAGCGCAGGAGGGAGATCGGAGTCGAGGATGGTCCGCGACGAGATGGTCGCTGCGTCCGCGATCGTTTCCCTGGTGAAATAGATGATGGCTTCTTCGATGGTCCGTTCGAACATGGCGCTGTCCACGGTTGTGTATGGGAATGACAGTCTCCGCAGCGGCGGCGACGGTGTTATACCGGATTTACAGACCCCAATCTCTGGGATACCGGAAATCCGCGTTGACGGTGCGGTAGCCAACTTTGGCGATCACGGGAGGCAGCCGCTTGAACTGGTTGCGACGAATCATACGCCGCACCGTTGTGACGAAACCGGCGTCAAATCCTCGCTCGTGCAGTTCGTCGTCGTCAAGGCGTTCGTCAACCATCAGTACCAGAAGCGCATCGACGCGCTCGTAGGTGAAGCCGAGCTCTTGCTCGTCTGTCTGTCCGCTCCAGAGATCCGCGCTCGGGGCTTTTCGGACAATCACTTCCGGTATTTCGAGCCATTCGGCCAGCTGCCAGACCTGCGTCTTGTACAGGTCGCCGAGGGGGTTGATGGCGCAGGCGGAATCTCCAAACAGAGTGCTGTATCCGAGAAGAAGCTCTGTCTTGTTTCCCGTGCCGACAACCAGACCGCGTTCGCGCGACGAACGGTCGTAGAGAACAATCATTCGCTCCCGTGCCATGATATTTCCCCGGCGCAGCCGATCCATGTCGGGTTCGCGCTCGATCAGAGGATCCACCATGGCGGTGATGTCAACCAACTCTGTCGGGACGCCGAGCACGTCGGCAAGCAGGCGCGCGTGATCGACGCTTTCCGGACTGCTGCTGCGATACGGCATCATGACACAGAACACGTTGTCGTGTCCCAACGCGCGAACGGCAAGTGCGGCGGAGAGCGCCGAATCAACGCCTCCCGACAGGCCGATGATCGCCCTGGAAAGACCGGTCTTGCCGATTTCCTCGGCGATGAAACCGGAAAGCAGATCGGCGACTGCAGGCGCGTCAAGTTTCAGTTGAGGTAACATGCATCGAAAGGTTTATTTCATGGAACTTACGAAACATGGAGCAGCAAATCAATGCGCGAGTGCACGGGATGATACAGAAAAGAAAGGCTGTCCCGAATTTCCTTGATGCGTGCTGCTGTTGAAATTCTGCCTGGCTGTTCGAGGCAGGATCTGCACCACAAGGAAATACGGGACAGCCCGTCTGTACTCGAGGCCGGGGTCGAACCGGCACGGGTTTTAAAGCCCACTGGATTTTGAGTCCAGCGCGTCTGCCAATTCCGCCACTCGAGCATCGCTCCTAATTTCGTCAAACCGCAACAGGGAAACAAGACGACGGGACCTTGATCATTTCATCACTTGATCATTTCATCAACAGCATACGGCGCTGCCTGACGATGGTCGGCGTCTGAAGCACCGCGAAATACACTCCTGACGGTAAACCGCCGGCATCAAACACACGCACATGAGTACCCGGCGCGAACTGTCCGTCTGCCAGCGTCGCCACGAGGCGCCCGTAGGCATCATGGATCTGCAGCCGGGTCTGTCCTTGTTCAATCAGAACGAATGCAATCTCCGTGACGGGATTGAATGGATTCGGATGGTTCTGCTTGAGCTGCACCTGCGCACCGCCGTCGAACAGGCGTGTGCCGCCCTCCCGGCAAATGCCCAGCAATGTGAAGTGTCCGTTGGTCGACAGGACGGTAAGATCACCGCCAACCGGCTGCACGTCGGTGAGCACAAGTGCCGTTTCCTCCGCATCGCCCAGCGTCACCATGAACGGCAGCCGCAGCGCCACGTCGTTGGCATCGGTGACGAGAGGGATGGTGAGGTCGATAACCCGTTCGTCACCGACAAGCGTACCGATGGGATCTGCGGTGGGAACGAGCAGGCTGCTCCGGTAACGGAGCGAGGCCCGGATTGCACTGGCCCCGAACAAGGCGAGGTTGTTGGCGTTACGCAGATAGACGCGAAGCTCGACAAGCTCTCCCGGTTCGGCACTCAGTGTGTCGACGATCAACTCGACGGAGGCCGTTCCCCTCAGGCCCGTGACATCGAGCAGGTAAACGTCGCAGGTCGGTATCACCTCGAGCGGAATCGCTTCATTGAACGTGCCATCCACAGCGGGATCATCGAACTGCACCTGCAGATCCGCCCCGGCGCCCGGCAGCAGATTGATCGGGAGTCCGCCCACGATGCGGAACGGTGGCATATCCATCGCGGAAGCAATCGTAACGGGAACGCTTCCACTGTTGACAACACGCACGGTCTGGATCACCGGCAGCATTTCCGCGCGCTGCAGCCCGAAATCGAGCGGGACAAGCTGCAGCCCGATGCTGTCCCGGGTGCCGCTGATGTCCCGTTCGATCCGCAGATCACAGCGATCGATACGCACCAGCAGTTGTCCGCTGTAACTACCGGGAGTATCAGGGGCAAAACGGATGCGTACCTCCCTTTCCTCACCCACGGCAAGCGGGAATGGTGCGACGGGCGACAACACAACAAACGCGGGATCAGGCGGGGTGATCTCCGTTACGAGAACCTCGATATCCCCGATATTCCGGATCACAACACCCGTTTCCGCGATCTCTCCAAAACACTGCAGGCGCGTGAATTCCCCCGGCGTCTCCATTTCCACGGCGACGTCAAGCGCCCGTGCCGTCAGCACGATCTCGCTTTCCACGTTGCATCCAGCGTCATCGGCGGTGAACCTGATGGAGCCGGAAATGCTGCCAGCCGCAACATGCGAAACACGCAACTGTATGGGCAGCACCATGCCGGGCGCAAGAGCAAGCGGCCACACTCCGGGTGCCGGAGAGACAATCGAGAATGCCGGATCCCCAATTTGGGGAGGCAGCACGCGCAACGGGACGGTACCGGTGTTGACGAGATCGAACGTGGCGTCAACAGCGTTGCCTTCACAAAGGACAACGTCCGGGAAATCGATCGCGGCAAGAGAGGCACTCAACTCCGCCTCATCAACAACGATATCATACACGATGGTAAACGGACCGGGTGCGGGATCGTTGCTGGCGATGTGCAGTGTGTCGCTGACAACGCCGCGCTGACCGGCCTGTCGCGTGAATCGAACGATCAACGGCAACGACTCTCCGGGATTGACACTGACGGGA
>JAGTUZ010000238.1 GCA_018224415.1 Bacteroidota bacterium
CGTGCTGCTGCGGTCGACCATCGATCCCCCCGTGCTGCCACCGGATCGCAGTGCATTCAGCATCGTGAGCGTGCTTGCATTGGACAGCACCGGCAGCGCCGTCCCCGACGGGCTGCCCATCCGTTTCCGCACGAGCGGTGGCATCGACACGATGCTCGTGTTCGAGGGCGGTATTGCGCGGGTGAACGTGTATGCCGGGAGGGACGAACGCATCACCTTCGAGGCGAGCAACGGGCCGGTGAAAACCGAAGGCGTCATCACGACATCCCCTGACGCGAAATATACCCGTGGCATCGTGATGAGCACCGAGGGCAAGGCCATTGCCGGGGCAGAGCTGCTGCTTCCCGGGGGCGCGGTGACCACCACCAGTGCCCGCGGGGAATTCATCATCGCGGGCAGGGACACCGACGGAATGAGCGTCGTCATCTCCGCCCCGGGGTATTTCGGGCGCAATGAAATCCTGACCGGTCGCGCGGTGCAGGATCCCGTCCTGCTTTCACCGGTCGCGCGCGGTGTGCTCATGGGCAAGACATACATCCTCGACATTCCGGGAGAAGACGCCGTCAAAGCGGACGGCGTCGACATGCTCGCGCTGCGTGCCCTGCAGCAGTTGCTGTACGCGAGCGGTGCGACGGTCGTGGTCACGGAGGGCGAGGGCGCACTGTCACTCAAGGACGCGCTGGCGGTGCACAAGAGCGCTCCCGTGTTCCAGTTCGATACCGATGCAAACGACCGTCTGATCACCCTGCGGGTCAACGCCCTTTCCTCCAGTCGGGAGTTCGGCGTACGCATGCAGCGGATCATCCCGCAATTCACCGGCATTGGACTGAACCGTTTCGTGCTGCGCGTGCCATGGAAAAACGAACTCCGGAACAGCCAGCAGATCGGCGTCACGCTCCCGGTTCCCTCCGGGCGCACGTACGCCCAGCAGGCCGCCCCGCTGTTCGCCTGGAATATCGCCTGGGGCGTCTACGCCTCCATCCTCGCCGCCGAGGATTACGGAACATCCGGTACGAAACTCGTCGAAGTGACCGTCCACGACCGCCAGGGCAATCCCGCTCCCTACGAACTCGTCCAGCTCAATCATTCCCTGATGGGTATGACCGACAACCAGGGCGTCTGCCGTTTCGTGGGTGTGAATGTGGACGAGGACGAAGTGCGCCTGCTCGATCCCGACCGCCTCGTGGTCAAGGGTGTGCGCACCGAGATCATGCGCTGACCGGTCGTGCCTCCACTCGCCCTCGGGCGCTCAATCATACCATCTCCTCCATTCCGAAGGGAGGTTCATGCTCAATCACATCTGGCTTGCGCTGATCGTCATCGGCATTCTCACGGCCGCCGGAAGGGATATCCACGAAGTATCGCAGAACAGCTACGGGAATGGCATTCCCTGGATGCTGCAGATCGAATCTCCCCAGACGATTTCCGTCTATGGCGAGGCCGTCGAGACCTCGCTGCGAGTCCCGCGGCGACAGCTGCAGCTGCACTTCCATGAGACAGCGGCGGCGGACGCCGTCATTCCCGCGCGCGTGAACCTCACGCATGCGCGCGAGGGTGTGGCGGTGCTGGACGTGACCGGTGATGTGCCGCAGCAATTCAAGATCATGGCGGAGGCATTGGGGAGTGGGGAAACGCTGACCGCGCGTCTGCGTCATCGAGGAAGCGGTTGGGAGGCGGAGTTCGATCCGGTTTCGCTCGTGTACCTGAAGAAGGTCACCAACGCCGCATTCGATATTGCCGGTGTGGCGGTACAGATCGCGATCGGACTGATCGGCATCATGGCCCTCTGGCTGGGTGTGATGAAGGTCGCCGAGAAAGCCGGCCTGATCACATCGCTGGCACGGATCGTGCGGCCGATCACCGTGCGGCTGTTTCCCGATGTGCCGGCCGACCATCCCGCGGTGGGTTCGATGATCATGAACATTTCGGCCAACATGCTCGGACTCGGCAACGCCGCGACGCCGTTCGGTCTGAAGGCCATGGAAGAACTCGACGAGCTGAACACGAAGAAGGGCGTTGCCACCGATTCGATGGTCACCTTTCTCGCGCTGAACACCTCCTGCATCACGCTCATTCCTGCGACGGCCATTGCCGTGCGCGCGGCGGCCGGGTCGTCCGACCCCGCCATCATCATCGGGACCTCCTTTCTCGCCTCGCTCACGGCCACGATTTTCGCCGTGACGATCTCG
Organism: Bacteroidota bacterium; assembly: GCA_018224415.1. Lineage (GTDB taxonomy): Bacteria > Bacteroidota > Ignavibacteria > SZUA-365 > SZUA-365 > SZUA-365. Next base: position 2,190 of record JAGTUZ010000238.1, read on the forward strand.
AAGCTGCTCGCGCGGGTGAAGATGTTCCGCTGGGACCGTTCGGAGGCCGAGTGATGGAAATATTCAGAACGTTCGTCTCGCTGCTGTCGGCGATCGCCATTCCCGCGCTGATTCTCTTTTTTCTCGTCTACGCCGCGTTCCGCCGCGTGAAGGTGTATGAAGTCGCCGTCGAGGGAGCCAAGGAAGGCTTCGACATCGCCGTGCGCATCATCCCGTATCTCGTGCTGATGCTGGTTTCCATCGCGATCTTCCGCGCCAGCGGCGCGATGGATGTATTCATCGCCATCGTGCGTCCGCTCACCGACCTCGTCGGCATTCCCGCCGAAGTGCTGCCGATGGCCATCATGCGTCCGCTGTCCGGGTCCGGTTCGCTCGGCATCATGACCGAGACCATGCAGGCCTACGGGACGGACTCCTTCATCGGCGTGCTTGTCTCGACACTGTTCGGCAGCACCGAGACCACGTTTTACGTCCTCGCCGTCTACTTCGGCGCGGTGGGCATCCGCAACACCCGCCACGCCCTCCCCACCGGCCTCCTCGCCGACTTCATCGCGTTTCTCGCCGCCGTGTTTTTCGTGGGGGTGCTGTTGTAGTTTTCCCCCGAGCGCCCGCCTGGAGCGGCTCCACCTGAGGCGGACAGCGCGCCGGTAGAACCCTCTGTCGTCATAATATCTCGGTGTGAAACGGGAAGAGGTCGCTCTTTCCATGAACTCACCCCCCGGCCCCCTCTCTTGACAGAGAGGGGGAGCTAAGAGATGACGGCCTCTGTGAGGGATTCTCGCCGTTTCTTCGTACAGAGCGCATTGGATATGACAGATTGCAATCTCATGCGAGATCCACCCCCTCTCTGTCAAGAGAGGGGGCAGGGGGTGAGTTCATGGAGAGTCCGTATTCTTTTTCTGGTTTTCGTTCGGGACATGGGCGCCAGGCGTTCGGGACATAGGTAACAGGCGGCACTGTTCTCACTTCTCTGTGTTATTGTCGAAGAGCTGATGTTTCCGCTCGTCGATATCGGCAAGAATGCGATGGGGCGAGAATATGGCGATGTCGTTGGGATAGCGTAGAACCTTCATACCGAGGTGATACAGGATCCGATCTCGATTGCGGTCCTCCTCGGTGCGGTCGGCATGTGCGGCGCCGTCGAGTTCGATAACGAGATGCAACTCGTGGCAGTAGAAATCCGCGATATAGAAAGTCTCGCGTCCTTCGAGATCGTGGAAGAGGGGATGCTGACGGTTGAACTTCAGACCATGGTGTCTTCTGTTTCTCAGCATGTGCCACACGGCTCGTTCGGCGGGCGTCTGTCGTTTCCGCAGCTCGCGGCATCGAATTTTTGCAACATCCTTCAGCTTCCCCAGCAATAACAGACTCATGATTGCTCCCTGTCGTTGATAATCGATCCCTCACCCCCCTCTCTGTCAAGAGAGGGGGGCAGGGGGGTGAGTTCATGAAGACCACGCACTTCTTTTTCTTTCATCCCGGGATCCTCACAGCCCGCTGCGGATCTCGCAGGATGCGCTTCGGCCGTGACGACGGAATAGCGGGGTGGCGGGAGTTGTTCATTCCCTCACATACAGCCACTCCCATTCCTCCGGTCGTTCGACGAGTCCGCTGCGCACGGGGGCACGGAGGATGAATTCGCGTGCGGCGCTGCACTCTGCCTCGGTGCGCAGGTAGCGGTGGAAGTCCTGCCGCTCCCAGAGCCGTGCGCTGCGCCCGAGATACTCGCGCGTCCGGCATTCGACGCTGGTCTTGAACACGGCCGCCACCTGTTCGGGAGTGGGACCCCGCAGCAGGTTGATCTGCTGGCGGAAAAGCAGGTGCACGTGCGTGGGAAGAATGACGAAGGCGTCCACACTGCAGAGCGATCCATCGACGGCATGCAGGCTGTCCCTTGCGGTATCGGCGATGCGCGGGTGCCGCAGCAATCCCGGTGAGGTCACTCCGCCGTGTGCGAGGTCGCGGAAGCTGAACAGGTCCGCATCCTCCCCGACGGGAAAGTTACCCGGAGGCGGCGCGGCGAATCGCGAGCGCAGTGATGCGATGTCGTCGGACGCGATGGTGGTTTCTGCATTCCGTCCCGGGCCAGGCGTTTCCATCGCGTGACGGTAACACGCGTGCTGTTCGTGGGCGGCCGGGCAGGCGGGACGCAAGTGGGCACTGTGTGCATGTCCCGGCATGAACGACAGGTTCTGCGCTGATGGCGAGGCAAGCCGGCAGGTGAGAAAGGACGAGAGTTGATGGAGCGGCGGCGGCTCCGCAATGGCGCGGCCAGGCCGCGTGGGGGCTGTGTCCATGATGTCTCCCTATGACAAATCGTACGTGAAAGATGCCGGACTCCCTGCCGGCATACTTCCAATATTCACATCCGCGAGCGGCGGATCAATGGAAAAGTTGATGCGGTCGCCGCGCGGGGACCTGCTGCCTTCCGGATCTGCTGTCCCAGCTCGATGGCTTCATTCGCGTCATCACCCCTTGCTGGTCTTGCTCTTCAGATCCGCGAATTTCAGCCGGAGCATCGCCAGCAGAGCGTCGACGTCCTTTGCCTTGTTCACGTGGAAAGTGAACCATTTCATCTTCGTCGACAGCGTGAAATGGTCGAAGGCCTTGCGGAGACTTGGGGTGAGTTCCCTGATCGAGCGGTAGTTCGTTTCCTGGTCGATGGGAATCGAAAAGGTTACGGTGAAGAATCCGCGGTAGAAGTGCAGCACACACAGGACGCGGGCCTTGTAGGAAGCGCGGTATCCCCAGCCCGTCTCGTTTTCATACCAGTGCATGGCCCAGTTCACCATTGGTTCCATCAGCTCGAGCTGATGCTCGAATCGACGGAGTTCAGCGGAATGGACCACGCCAAGCTGCAGGTCGATCTCCGGGCGGGTTGGGGGATGCTTGTAGTCGTTGAACGGCAGTTTCGGGGTGCCCTGTTCGTGTACCGTGCCAGAGTTCTGGGCCGGAATATCCCCATCCTCTGCCGGAGCATCGGTCGTCTTTCGCTCCGGCGCCTCATGGCGCGAGGCGGAAAGCTCGCGTGACTCTTCGTCCTGGCGCTCGTCGGTCAAACCTTCAGCTCCTCGCCGGTCACCAGGCGATAGGCCTCGATGTACTTCTCCGTGGTTTTCTCGATGACCTCGGCCGGGAGGGCGGGGGCGGGAGGCGTTTTGTCCCACGACACGGCCTCGAGATAGTCGCGCACGTACTGCTTGTCGAAGCTCGGTTGCGACTGTCCGGGCGCGTAGCCGTCCATGGGCCAGAAGCGCGACGAATCGGGCGTGAGCGCCTCGTCGATGAGGAGGAGTTCGCCGTCCGCGTCGACGCCGAATTCGAATTTCGTGTCGGCGATGATGATGCCGCGTTCCTTCGCATAGTCGC
>JAGTUZ010000239.1 GCA_018224415.1 Bacteroidota bacterium
CACTCCAACTCAACGCTGGAACCCGAGGGGAAAAGTAGACTTCTTCGGCCTTGTTTCGGTGGCGTCATCGTGTGTTATGACGCTGGAATCTACGAGATTCCTTCCAGCAAGTCTAATGAAGGGGAAAAGGGGAAAGGGGAACGCTGGTTACGCTGGGACCCAGGAATGCCAGGCAAATCTCGGCGGCGCAGCCGGCAGCGGCAGCGAAAGCGCCTCGAGACGTTCGGGAAGCGCGCTCTCCGGTATAAAGATCCGTCGGGTGATCAGAAAGGGAAAAACCAACTCGGCATTGGCTGGTTCTTCGGTTTCCGGAGACGGGAAGCACGTTCTGGATTGGCAAGATGCCATTCGTAATCCCCGTCCTCCCCTGTGCAACCGGTAACCTCGATGGTACCGACGATGACTCCGGTTGGTAGTTCGCCAGGTTCGAGGCCCATCCATTCCCATTCCTCTTCCGGACCCGGAGTCAGGCTGGCATAGAGATAGACGCGTCCAATGCGTTTCGTCGCTTTGCTGCGATACTCGATGGTCTTCACACCACGCAGGATCTGTTCGCAGTAGGGCTGTCGGATGCTCAGGGCCGGCATTTTTTCTTTTTTTTGCATGGGATTCTCCAGTTTGTTTCGTGCGGTAATATAACACCAAACAGACTCATTACGAGCGATACCCCTACATTAATTCTTTGTTACGAAAGAGAGGTTGCACGAGAAACCATGGGAAAACCCCGACCTTCAGTACATCGCCGCGGCAGAGCGCCTGCTTGAACGGATCCGGTTAAAGTGCCGCCAGCGCAGGACTTGCATCCAGAGCTTCGGCGATTTGAATGACGGTTTCCACTGCCTGAGCGCGGGGATGATTGTTTGCAAAGAGAAGAACATGGTGCGATGCCTCTACGAGTGTGATGACATTATTGATGATTTCGTCGAGTTCCTGGGGGGTGTAGCGGTAATCGTAACGCGTGACGTTGTCGCCGTCGAACCAGCGCTGCGCGTTGCGGCCGTGCAGACGGTAATAGGCGAGCTTCTTTCCGGGATAAATGACGTTGTTGGTCAACCCCGGCAGCCGGGGGGCGTCGACGGAACAGAGTGTGGCGCCGCGGCGGTTGCAGTAGTCGTAAGTTGTATGATGATGCCAGCTTGCGTGACGGAGTTCAAGCACGACATGAAAGGGATCGAAGTACTCGAGCAGCTCGTCGAGGTAGGCGAAGCCGTCGTCGCCGCAGCGGAAGCTGGAGGGGAACTGGAAGAGCAGGCAGGCGAGCTGGCCGGTGTCGGAAAGCACGGTCATGGCGTCGGCGAAGTCCTGCCAGGACTGCCGTGTCGCCCGGCGCTCGTGCGTCATGCTCTGATGCGCCTTGACGCTGAACAGCATGTGCGGCGCCCGGTTGCGGATCTGGAACAGCGTGCTGGCCAGCGGCATGCTGTAGTAGGTGTAGTTCAGCTCGGTCACGGGAAAGAACTGCTGGTAGTACTCCAGCATCCGGGGCTTGCGCGTGCCCGGGGGATAGAACGGCCCGACCCAGTCCTCGTACGAATATCCGCTCGTGCCCAGGAACACGCCGCGTCGCCGGAGCTTCCACAGGCTACGCGGGGGGAGAAAACGGGTCGATACGTCGGGGAACAGGCTGTTCTGGTACATGATTACTGGTGATTAGTCAAATGTCTAACCAAATCTACATTCCCGCATCTTCATTGTCAAGGGGAAAGTGCGGGGAGGTCTTCGCGATGCCGTGTGCGTGATCCGTTTTTGCGATTTCCCGCTGGAAACGCCAAGTTGAAAGCCCGTGTATCTTTCGTGAGGACCCCATGCTCCCGCTTGTCCGCATCCTTCTCTGCTCGCTGGCCACCGTGTCGCTGCTTGTTCCCTCGTCGCTGCGGGCGCAGGACGAGGGGAATGACGCCCGGCCGTACACGCGCTGGTGGTGGTTCGCCGATGACATTCGACCGGGGGATGTCCGCGCGCAGCTGGACTGGCTGAAACACGCGGGCTTCGGCGGAGTGGAAATCGCCTTTGTCTATCCGCTGCATGGCGACACGGCGGCGGCGCGGCTGGAGTGGCTTTCGCCGGAATGGTCGCGGGTGGTGGCGGACGCGGCGGGGTACTGCGATTCGATCGGACTCGGCTGTGACCTCACCTTCGGCACGCTCTGGCCCTTCGGCGACAGCCGCGTGCCGCAGGAGGATGGCGCGCGCGTGTTCGCGGATTCGGCCTCGCCGAAACGCATGCGCCTGACCTGGGAGCATCCCGTGCGGGGACGCGTCGTCAACCATCTCGACCGCCAGGCCTTCGAACGCTATGCGGCGCGGATGTTCGAGGCCATGGATCCCGCCCTGCGCGATGCGCGTGACGATCGGCCGCGCCACCTGTTCTGCGATTCCTGGGAGGTGGAGACGCGCGGACTCTGGACGCCCGGCTTCGACACGCTGTTTCTTGCTGCGCATGGCTATGACATCCGTCCGCTGATGGACAGCCTCTTCGTCCCGGGCTTCGAAGGGGCATTTCACGACTATATGAAAAGCGTCTCCCGCCTGGTGCTCAACGCATTCTATACGCCGTTCACCGCGGCGGCGCACGGCCGCGGCGCCCGCAGCCGGGCGCAATGCGGCGGAGCGCCGGTGGACCTGCTGGCGGCCTTCGGCAGGACGGACGTGCCCGAAAGCGAGGCCATTCTCTTCGATCCGGCCTTCTCCCGCATTCCCGCCAGCGCCGCCGCGCTGTACGCGAAACCGCTGGTGTCGGCCGAAACCTTCACCTGCCTCTATGGCTGGAAGGGATGGCCCGGGCCGGGTCCCCGCCAGGGGGAGGAGCATGTCACGGACCTCAAACTGCTCGCCGATGCGCTGTTCGCCCAGGGAGTGAACTGGATCGTCTGGCACGGCATGCCCTACAATCCTCCGGGACGCGACGAGCATTTCTATGCCTCGGTGCATGTCGGTCCGCGCGCCGCCCTCGCGCCACGCTTACCGGAGTTCAATGCCTATTTGTCGGAAATCTCCGCCGCCATGCGCCGCGGCACGCCGTACGGCGACGTCGCGGTGTACCTGCCGCTCGAGGATGCGTGGATGGACGTCGAACTGCCCGACTCGCTGAAATTCCCCTGGGCCTGGGGCGCGTACGAACTGCGCTATCAGCGTCTCCCCGCCTCGCTCAAGGGATACCAGCCGCTGTGGATCAACGCCGAGGCGCTGCGCAGCGGGCGTGTGCGCGAGGGACGACTGATCGCGGGCGACGCCGCGGTGCGCACGCTGGTCGTCGACGCGCGCTTCCTCGACCGCGAGACGGTGGAAGCCATCATCGCGCGGGCGGAGGAAGGGCTGACGGTCTGTCTGCTGCGAAAGCCGAAGGAGCCGGGCCATCGGGCGTCGGAGCCGTCCCGCGTGGCTTCGTACCACGCCCTGATCGATCGCCTGTACGCTCTGCCCTCGGTCCACACCGGTCTTGCGCCACTTGGCGCGCTCGTGCCGTTGCTGCGCGCTGTGGAGGACGGGAGGGAGGAAGATCACTCGCGGGAGAACGCCGGTCCGGCCTGGATGGGTGTTCCGGATTTCCGTTGCCGGGTGGACGGCGGGACCGTGGTGCTGTTTTTTCCACATCCCGCATCGGCGGAATTGCGCTATCCGCTGCGGTACGGGCAGGCGGACGAGGCGGGGCGGGAGTCGCGGGATCTCGTGCTGCACTGGCAGGGGCGCGACATCCCTTTGCGGCTGGACTTCGCGCCGGGCATGTCGTTGCTCGTCGAGGTCGGCGCGGATGGAATTCCGCGGATAAACCCGTACATTCTTGCTTCACCATGAAGCGGTTGCGGGGAAGGCGATGGCAGCGCACCTCGTCCGTGACACGGTAAGACTCTTCGTGACTCCACTGCCGATGAGGTTTCGATTACTATGAAATCATATTTCTACATAATCACCCTGTTTCTGCTGGGCGTGTCCACGATGGTGGCCCAGCCGACGCTCACCATCAAGCGCGCGCATGTCGCTACCTGGCCGACGGTGGAGGTGTTTTACACTATCCACTGCGTCGGACAGCTGAATACGATGCACACGCAGGCGAACGTCACCCTCAGTGACGACGGGCTTCCCGTCACCACCTTCACACTCTCATCGCCCGACACAACCGTGCACCACCCGATGTCGGTGGCGCTGGTATTAGACGCCAGCGGCACCGCCGGCGGCGGCTACAATTCCGCATTGAAACATGGCGGCACGGGCTTTATCAATAAAATGAACGGCGGCAGCGACGAAGCCGCCCTGGTGTTTTTCAGCACGGTGGTCACCCTGCAGCAGGCGCTGACCAGCGCGCAGTCCACGTTGCGCAACCAGCTCGCTTCGCTGGGAAGCGCTGGCGACCGCGCGCTGTTCGACGGCACGCATGCCGGACTGTTGCATGTGATCAGCGGCGCGCAGCAGGCCAACCGTGCAGTTGTTGTGGCCTCGCTCGGTGCGGACAACGCGAGCACGCATACCGCACAGGAGCTGATCGACCTTGCGCGCCAGGAAACCGTGCGCATCTACACTATCGGCGTCGGCCCTTCGTTCGACGCCGCCACGTTGCGCCAGCTTGCCGACAGCACCGGTGGGGCGTTTTACAGCGTGAGCGACACCGCGCAACTCCGGTCTACCTATACCGAGATCTACGAACACATCAGCGATGCGGGACGCGAGAGCCGGCTGACCTTCACAACGTCCTGCAAGGACGGCGCACTCCATGAGTTTGCAATGGAAATCGACGGTCTCTGCAACGGCAGCGACAGCAAAAGCACCGCCTTCCGCAAGCCCAACGATCCGAGCGAGCGGACGTTGTTCGATCTGCAGATCTACGACACCGAAGCAATGGCCGGGAGCATCATCAACGTGCCGCTGGTGAACACCAACTTCGTGCAGGGCGTGCTGCAGCCGTCGGCGTTCGGGTTCACCTTTCCAAAATCCGTGCTGCAGCTGCAGGATGTGTACGTCACCGGCAGCTCCCCGCTGCTCAACACGTCGGTGGACATCGTGCCCGTCGGCGATAACTACGTCGTCCGCACGAACCAGGCCGTGGTGATCAGCCAGCCCGGCGTGCTGCTTTCCCTGAAATTTCTCGTGCTCGACCGCGTCGATTCTACTTCGGTGGAGATTACGCCGTGGAATACCTACGCGGTCAGCGGCTGCCTGCTGCCGACGCTGCACGCGGGACGCGTGAACATCGCCGTGCCCCCGCGCCCGGTCATCGAGGCGCTCGGTCCGTCGGCTGTGTGTCCGGAAGACTCAGTGGTGCTGCGCCTGACCAAACCCTATGACGGCTACATATGGACAACCGGCGACAGCACACGCAGCATCGTTGTGCGTACCGCCGGGAATGTCGGCGTGGCGGTGATGGATCACGCCGGACGCACGGCGCTGTCGTCTCCCTTCGCCGTGCAGATCTTCGACGCGCCTGCGCCGCGGCTGACCGCCACCGATACCGTCGCGCTCTGCACGGGCAGGTCGCTCGAACTCGGCACCACCGAGGCCTTCGCGCGCTATGTCTGGTCGACCGGCGACAGCAGCGCGACGGTCACCATCGACTCGGCCGGCAGCTACTTCGTCACCGTCGTGGACGCAAACGGCTGCCGCTCCTCTTCCGATACCGTGATCGTCACGCTCGACGAATCGCGGGTGCTGATCGAGGCCGACGGTCCGCTGGCCTTCTGCGAAGGCGACACGCTGCGGCTGCGCGCAAGCGACGGCTTTGTCTCCTGGCGGTGGAACAGCGGACAGGTGACTCCGGAAATTGCGGTCACGGCGGGTGGCCGCTATATCGTCCGCGCCATCAATGCCGCGGGCTGCGAAGCCATTTCCGACACCGTCGACGTGATCGCATTGCCACGGCCGACCACCATGATCACCACAAACAAGGCCTTCACCGTCTGTCCCGGCGACTCGCTGTTGCTGGACGCGCAGGAGGGATTCGCGGCATACCGCTGGTCCACCGGCGCCACGACCCGCCGCATCGTCGTGCGTGATGCCGGGCGATACTGGGCGCAGGTGGAGGGCGCGAACGGCTGCTGGTCGTCGCCAGTGATTGTGGACATCGATGCCGCTGTTCGTCCCGCCCTGACACCCGGAGGTGCGCAGGTGGCGTGTTACGGCGAGATCGTGCGCGTGGAAGCGTCCCCCGGCTTCGCCTCATACCGATGGAACACCGGCGATACCACACGTTTCGTGGACCTCGCCATGAGCGGTGATTACTGGGTCGACGCCGTTGACATCGGCGGCTGCAGTGTGCGTTCCGACACTGTCATCCTGCAGATCCGCCGGCGCATCGATCCGGAGATCACTGTCGAGGGATCAATCAATATCTGTGCGGGCGACAGCGTGGTGCTTTCCGCTCCGGTCGGTTACATCTCGTATTACTGGAATACCGGCGAGACACACAGCCGCATCGTTGTCCGCCAGGGCGGCGACTATCACGTCACGGTCTACGACACCTACATGTGCAGCGGTACCTCGCGTGATGTCTCGGTTTCCCTGCGACAGCGGCCGCCGAAACCCGACATCGTCCGGCAGGACGCCGAGCTGACGGCGCCGCTTGCCACTGCCTGGCAGTGGTACCGCAACGGACTGGCCGTTCCCAACGCCACCGGGCGCACCTACACCGTGCTGTCCAACGGCTGGTATGCCGTCGAGGTCTTCAACGAATTCGGCTGCGCGACGCGCTCGGACGAACTGCAGGTGCTGGTCACCTCCGTCGAGGCCCTGCCCGGCGACATCCGGCTCTCGCTGTATCCGGAGCCCAATGACGGCATCGTGCAGATCGAACTCGATGCGCCCGTCCCCGCGCGCCTGCGCGTGCTGAACCTGCTCGGCCAGACCGTGGCCGAATTCTCATCGGAGCAGGGCGGGAGGCAGCACCACCGCTTCGACCTCCGCAGCCAGCCCCCGGGCATCTACCTGCTCCGCGTGGACGCAGGCAGCCAGATGCTGTTGAGACGTTTTATCCGCTTCTGATCACAGGAGCTGCGCACTGATGTGGAAATGGAAGACCTGCGGGTCTTCCATTTCCATTTTCGGGAGCGGAGTGATCACCGGAGACGGTGGGAATCTGCCTGCCGGTCGGTGAAAAAGATGGATTTGAGGGAAAGCAGCTTGAGCAGCGTGGAGACGGCGAAGTCCATCGAGGACTGCTGCTGCAAGAGGTCACCGATCACGATGTGCCCGGCATGCACGAGCGCGTCTTCCTGCAGCTCGGCGACGCGGTTGTTGACGCCGTGCCAGGTCGACTGCAGCCGGGCGCCGTAATTGGCGTAGATCTGATGCTTGATCAGGTTCTTGACGCGGGAGGACATCGCGAGTGCTTCCCGTCCGTGCCCGTTGTCCGAAAGGTCGATGGCCTTGATTTCGAAGGTGCGGTAGTCGCTGCGGGAATGGGTGTACACCGCCATCTCGCGAATGTACAGCTCACTGTAACAGATCCACTTCGCCTGGCCGAGCACGTCGCCATCCAGCGTGCGATCCTCGAGGACGTAGTGCATCTTCTCGAGATAGGGATGGATCTCCACCGGCTCGTGCAGGTAGAGGTCCTCGAGCTGCCAGAGCAGGTTCTCCCGGTTCATGTACTGGCCCTCGGCCTTCAGGCGGTCGAGCACTTCGGCCAGCAGCAGGTCGTAGAAATTCGTGATCCTTCGCAGATGTCCGTGCAATTCAGGCGCGACATGGTGATCGAGGAAGAGTTGGTAGTTCCGCGTGCCGTACACTTCCCCCCGCCCATCGCGCGCGACCTCGAGCAGGTCCTCGAGCGCATCGTGCATGAAGCCCACCGTGCTGTACATTCGCTCGCCCGTGTCGTCCATGCCCATGGCGCCGACCACGGCGCCGACGCGGTTGAGATGCGCCGCGGAGGAGATGCCGCATTTGCGCTTGAGGTTGTGGGTGAAGAACAGCCCGAGCATACCGCGGACTTCATCGGCGTAGCGGCCGTAGAAGGGCACAAGCTCATCGACGTCGGGAAGCTCCCGGAACAGCAGGCGCTGCTGGAGCAGCTGGAAGTCGCGCGACTGATCGACGGTGCTGCGCGCGTCGGAGATTTCCGTCGAGGCTTGATGCTGCCGCCTGCGGGGTGTGCCGAAGTCCGCGGCATGTTCATCGATGAAGCGTCCGATCACGGCCGCCATGGCCTGCGCCTGTCGCACGCCATAGAGATCTGCGAGCAGGGCGGCGTCGGGGACTTCCCGGGCGAGGATCTGGTCGAGCATGCGGGACGCCGTCGCGTACTGCGGGTTCGTCTGCATCTGTCGAATGGCGTTGGAATAACGCATGCGGTGCACCTCTGGGTTTGCGCGGACGATTCGCCGACACGGAGCATAGGCCCGCGCGGCGCTTGCGATCGCGCGGGTTACTGCTCGTCCGTCTTTGCTCCTCTCGCGGGCGACAGGCTGGTCGGGACGTCGAAGGACACGGGCTCCTGCACGATGTCGCCCCACAGCGCGCGCACCATGGCCTCCGCTTCCCTGCGGCCGAGCAGCGCGGCCTCGGAAAGATCCGCCATCGATGCGGGCGCGCCCTCTTCGGTCATGGACATCGCCGCGAGCGCCTCGGCCGCCATGTCACCATGCTGTTCCGTCGCGGAAGCGTCGTCGTTCGCGCTTGTGGTGTCGCTTCCCGCTCGGACCGGGGGAAACGACGGCATCCCGCCGCCGCCGGGCGCGCTGGCGATGTGCAGGGTCTGCGTGGGGAAGGCGAATTCGACACCGAGGCGGCGGGCGAGGCGGAGGATGTCGCCGAACAGGCGATGCCGCTCGCGCAGCTCCGTTGGCCAGTCGGGCGCCTCGTGGAAGACGTATAAAAGGATATTCAGGGAGAAATCCGCGAATTCATTGAAATACACCATGTACATGTCCTTGCGCGTGTACGGGTGCAGGCGGATGAGTTCGCGGATGCCTTCGCAGAACGCGTCGATACGCTCAGGCGGCGTGTCGTACTGCACCCCCAGTTTCATGGAGATGCGACGATACCTCCGTCGGCCCAGGTTGTCGACCGCCGTGTTGACGAGCCGCGAATTGGGCATGGTAATCTGCGAATTGTAGAATGTGCGGATGCGCGTCGAGCGGAAGCCGACCTCCTCGACCGTACCCTCGAGATCGCCGACCTTGATCCAGTCGCCGATTTCGAAGGGCTTGTCGAACAGCACGGTAAGGGAACCGAACATGTTCTCGACCGTGTCCTTCGCCGCCAGGGCGAAGGCGATGCCGCCGATACCAAGACCGGCCAGCAGGCTGGTGATGTCGATGTCGAAGTTGTCTGCCACGAAGAGCAGACCGAAGGCGAGCACGATGATCTTGAGGCCACGCCGGATCATCGGGACGAGCAGATCGTCGAATTTCGATTCCGTCCTGCTGGCCATGCTGGCGAGATAGCTGGTGAGCAGGTCGACCAGGCGGTATGCCGCCCACACGCCGGAACCGACGATGACGATCTGCGTCGCGAAAAACAGCACAGTCGCCGCCTGAATCGGCAGATCGAGCAACTGCATCAGCAGCGACCACGACAGCGCCATGGCGAAAATACCCGTGGGTTTGATCAGCTGACGGTCGATTTCGAAACCCGCCGCAAGCCCGCCCCGCCGCAGCAGCCGCATCGTCCATGTGCTGAACATCGTGACAACGATGCGCTCGACCATGATGCCGATGATGACAACAAGCAGGAGCGCGATCCATTGCCAGTTCTCGAGATACATCCCGCGCGTTCGCAGCGATTCCGGTACGTGGCTGCGTACCCAGTCGGCGAAAGTATCCGGCGCGACAGTGGTCTCCACGCCCTCCACCACCGCCCTGCCGCTCACCAGGTCGAGCAGGGCGGGGAGCGACGTCACCGTGCGCTGCGAGAAGCGCCATACCCCCGCGCTGTCTCGGCCGAGCGACACTTCCGCACCGGCCATGGGCTTGCGCCACAGGTACTGCGTCTCATCGCTGCGCTCCGGGATTTCCTCGAGGTCGACCAGTTCGTAGCGGTCGAGGAAGGACTTCAGGTCGCGTGCGATCTCGATCCCACGCTGCTCCCGCAGCGCGGACGGGATGCCCGAAAGGTCGATGCAGGCCGTCGCCCGCGCGATGGCCTTCGAGGCCTCGTCCTCGTTCCCTGTCGATGAATAGTCGATCATCGCCAGCAGGAAACTGCGGAAGGCGTCGCGGGGACCGCCGCGGTCGGGCGCGGACGCGACGGCATTCTCCGCGCCGCTGTCCGACGTGTCGGGCTGCGGCTGTGCCGTGACGGGAATGGAGAGCAGGAGGGAACACAGGACAATGAAGATGGACATCATCCGGAGTCCACCGTGGAATCGGGGGAGGATGGGGATCCTGTTGCCAGGAAGCATGCAGACTCGTGAGTTATGAGACAAGCGATAACGCCGCCGGGCGGCGTGGAGAAATATACGGTTTTCGGCGACGGGAGGATAGTCCTTTCCAGGCTTCACCGCCGTGCGAGCCGCGCGCGGGCGATGGCCTCGGCCGTCAGCACGTAGTCGGCACTGGTGCCAAGGGAGGGGAGGGCGCCATGGCAGTTGCCGGTCACCGGATCGACGAGTTCGGAAAGCAGACCGTCGTGGCGCAGTGCCTCGCGTGTCACCGTGGCGAACAGCCGCTCGGCGCGCGGGAGGTCGCCCGCGGCGGCATAGGCGCGTGCCAGGCGCAGCGCGAGCTGGGGACGGGACTGCCGAGCCATCCAGTCGCCGCCGGGTTCGGCGCGGTACAGGCCGCTGGTATCCTCGATCGCGAATCCGGATTCGACGGCGTCGAAGACGAATCGCCCTGCCGGCGATGACGCCTCCACCACAGCGTAGGTGACGGCATCCGTGATCAGGGGATGAAAGAGCCGCATCTCGAGCGCCGACAGGCTGTCGGCACGGTCGGCGGCGAGCACGCCGTCGATCAGTCCCTGCACGGCGTCGGCCGCCCGGTCGGCGGCCTCTTCGTATAAAAAGGCCTTGAGATCCTGTCCGATCAATGTCGCATGCCGCGCCGCGATGCGCAGGGCATGGGAGGCGAGCACGGTGCTGTAGACGCCGGGGAGACGGGAGAGCGGCGCGCCCCAGGGACCGTCGTCCTGCGCCAGCAGGCCGAGACTGTCGAGACGATACATCAGCACGTCGGCGACGTTGGCGGAGAGCCGCGGCCATTCGCCAGCGACGAACGCGCTGTCGGAGAAGTCCTCGCCGCGGGCAATGACATCCTGCCGCAATGATTCGCGCAGCGCGTCGACGGCGATGATGTAACGCGGCATGGCCTCGTAGCGCAGCACCGCCGCATCGGCGCGCGTCCATTGCCATTCTCCTCCACTGCCGTCGTAGCGCGACGGCGTGACGAGGTACGGAAAGCCCACGCCGAATTCCTCCCCGTACACATCGAAGAGCTTGTAACGGTCGTGCTCGGCGCGCCGCACGAAGTCGAGCGCCGCGACAGCGGGCTCGCGCCACCCGGCGGCACAGAAGGCCTCCGCGGCGAGCAGCATCGCGGCGGGATCGCATGCGGCCTTGCTCGGTGGTTGCAGCGCGGCGACGAATTGTCCTTCCCCGGCCCCGGCCTCGCGCACCTGCATCTGCCGCATGGTTACGAGCGCGCGGCGGTACACCGTTTGTTCGTCGGCGGAAAGAACATCCGGCAGGTAGCGCGTGCGGGCGACCTCGTCGCGCCACGCCTCGAGCTGCGTGGTCAGGGACCAGGCCTCCGCGCCGCGCTCGAGAAACTCCTCCATGTCACGGTCCACGAGTTCGGTGCAGCAGGAATGGTAGGCGAGCAGGTGGTAGGTGAAACGCGTGCCGTCGTCCTGCTCCTGCGTGCGCTCCTCGTAGCGCCAGTACGGACGGTCCATCACGAAGCGCAGGATGGCGGTGCGCCGGTCGTCGTCGCGCTGCCGCACGGCAAGCACGAGCAGCCTCACGCTGCTGCGCAGGGGATGGTAAAGGAAAATCTCGATGCCGTCGGCCTCGGCGGTAACGATGCCGCTGCCCTCGATATACCCAGCCCGACGCGGGCGGAACGGCATCGGTCCGGAGCCGTCGTCGAAATCCAGCGACAGGCCCGACAGCACGGTCTCGGTGGGGAGGTCGGGCGTGATGCGGTCGTAGAGATGCGGACGCGACCACAGCAGCGTGGCGCTGTCGGACGCCCAGGCCGAAACCATCACGCCGTTTGAAATGAACAGCGGCGGACGCTTCCGCGGTGCGTCGACGATCTCGTCGAGCACGCGGTGCATCGAGTCCGCCCGCACGATGCGGAAGATCGAACCCGTGATTCCCCCCTGGTCACCGGCGTCGAAGACGCGCACGGCGAGCAGGTTGTGTTCCTCGCGGATGAAGCGGGGAAGGGGATAGACGCGCAGGGATCGAAGCTCCGAGCGCACGGCGGGAGGGAATCCCCCCGTCTTCCCGACCATCACTCCGTTGAGGAAGGTCTCGTCGGCGTCGTCGACGCCGCTCATCACGAGCAGCAGCGAATCGTTGCGCATGGAGACGGGAATGCGGAAACGTACGCGATACCACGCAAAGCCGTCGAGCAGCGGGAATCCGTGTTCCTCCCACGCTCCCGGCACGGCGAGAAAACTCCACTCCAGTTCCTCGTCGATGTACTTGCTGCGCCAGACGTCGTCGTCGCCCGGACGGAACGCCGCCAGGCCCCGCAGGTCGATGGACGTGACGTCCTGTCCCAGGGCGGAAAAAGATAACGACAGCAGAAACAGAAAAAGGAAGATCACGCGGCGCATGTCACACCCGCCGAATCAGCGCATGCAGGAGGCGCTCGAGACGCTCGGACGCCTGCGCGGCGACGGTGGTGACCTCTTCATGTGAGACGACCTGTCGCACGGTGCGGGAAATGTTGGTGATGCAGGAGATGGCGAGGGAGGGTAGTCCGAGGCGCACCGCTGCGAGAACTTCGGGGGCGGTGGACATCCCCACCGCCTGCGCGCCCGCGAGGCGATAGTAGGCGATTTCCGCCCGCGTTTCGTAGGTGGGACCCGAGCAGTAGCCGTACACGCCCTCGCGCAGGCGGACCGTGCTCTCACGCGCGGCCGCGCGGGCCGCCGCAAGTTGCGCCTCGTCAAAGAGCGGCCTCGGCAGCGGGGATGCGAGTCCTGTGGCGTCCTGCGAGCCCGTGTCCCCGCGCTGCAGGCCGGAACCCATGCGCTGGAGGTCGAGACCCATGCGCTGCGCGGCCGTCAGCACGAGCACGTCTGTGACAAGCATGAGGTCGCCGGCCTCGAAGGACGGATCGAGTCCCCCCGCGGCGTTGGTCAGCAGCAGCGCACGAGCGCCCAGCGCCGCAGCGATCCTTGCCGGCAGGGCGGTTTCCGCGACGCTGTAGCCCTCGTAGCCGTGCGCGCGTCCCTGGAACAGCAGCAGCCGCCGTTCTCCCGCGCGGCCGAGCAACAGCCGACCACGGTGGCCTTCGATCGTCGAGACCGGGTAGCCGGGAAGTTCGGATGCATCCACCACCGCCTCGATCGAAACCGTGTCGGCGAAACCGCCGAGTCCGGATCCCAGCACCACGGCCGCATCCACCGGCTCCGGGGCAAAGGCGCGAAGGGCCTGCAAGAGGTCGGCCGGCAAAACGAGCGCCGAAGGTGGCTGTGCGTGCGCTGCAGGGGGGATGTCGCGCGGACCGTTCATAAGCTGACGAGCACTCCGGCGATCGTGGCAGTCATGAGCGTGGCCAGCGTTCCGCCGAGCAGGGCGCGCAGGCCCAGCCGCGAGATGTCGGGACGCCGTTCGGGCGCCAGCGGACCGAGTCCGCCCATGAGGATGGCGATGGAGGAAAAGTTGGCGAAGCCGCACAGGGCGAAGGCGGTCATGGTGATGGCCTTGTCGCTGAACAGCACTCCGGACTTCAGCATCTCGGACATGTCGAGGTAGGCCACGAATTCGTTGAGCACCAGCTTGGTGCCGAGCAGGCTGCCGACGTGGAAGGACTCGTTCCACGGAATGCCGATGCCGTAGGCGACATATTGCAGCACGAGACCGAACAGCAGCTCGAGACTCAGTGGCTTGCCAAACACGCCGAGCAGGAAGCCGTTGAAATCACCGATGCGGCCGACCAGGCCCAGCAGGTAGTTGGCCATGGCGATCAGGGCGATGAAGGCCAACAGCATCGCCGCGATGTTCAGCGCGAGCTTGAGTCCGTCGGACGCACCGCTCGCGGCCGCGTCGATAACGTTGCTCGCGTTTTTCTCCCGCGGCACGCGCACGTGGCCCAGCGTCAGCGGCTGACCGGTTTCCGGAATCAGGATTTTGCTGATGACCATGCCCGCGGGCGCGGCCATGATACTGGCGCCGAGCA
>JAGTUZ010000240.1 GCA_018224415.1 Bacteroidota bacterium
CCATGCTCCGTGTGCTGCTGGCGGATGCAGACGTCGAGTTCGACGAGGCAATCAATGGGGAGCAGGCCATCGTCCGCTATGCCGACGGACCGTGGGACCTCGTTCTCATGGACGTGCGCATGCCGGTGCTGGATGGCATCGAGGCGACAGGAAGAATCATTTCCGCGGATGGCAACGCGCATGTCGTTGCGGTCACTGACTACGATGATGCCGACTGCCGTCTGGAGGCACGTCAGGCGGGATGTCGCGCATTGTTCGGGAAAGGTGATTTGCTGCCCCTCCGTGATTACGTACGGCAGATGCGGCCAAGCAGCCGTTCAGGCAGTATACATTGAAACCATCTGTATGCCATAGTCACAATTTCTTCTATCTCTTTCCTATCATTATCAGGAGTGTACACCATGAAACGCGTTTGTCAGACCATCGCGATGGTGATGGTTTTCTTCGTGGGGGTCCAGGAAGTCCTGGCACAGGGCCTGCGAATGATCGCCGATGTCAATCCCGCGAGCACTACAAACACACTGGTCGCAAGTTCGCGGACCGTATTCAATAATCGTATCTTCTTCACCGGCAATAATGGCAGCATCCCAACCCTCTATGCGATGGACGGAAGCGGAGCCGTGAATATTCTGCCGCAGATAAAAACAAACCGATTGCATAATACCGGCAGTCTCCTCATCTTCTGGGGTGACGACGGGAGCACGGGCATGGAGCCCTGGCGAAGTGACGGGACCGTGAACGGGTCGTACCTTTTGAAGAATATCAATAAAACCCCTGTAAAGCCGACGACCGCTTCGCTCTCCTATCTGGAAGGCGGCATAGTGACGATCGGCTCCACGACGTTCTTCGGTTGCATCGAGTCGATTGTCCAGAAACCAAGCGGCCTCATCGTGAACACGGGTCTGTACAAAACAGACGGGACACCGTCCGGAACTCTTGAGATCCGTGACGATCTGGATGTGCAAAAACTTATCGAGCTGAATGGAAGCCTGATCGTGGACGGCGTCGATCCTTCCACCTACGGACGTGAGCTCTGGATCAGTGATGGAACAACGACTGTTCCGATCGGAACGCTCTCTCCGGGTGCCGCCGTCTGGGAGGACGATTACCCGTATGAGCAGTGGTATACGCGGCATGTCTATGTGAGGCATGAACCTGTCGCCACGGCCGGATGCACATTCTTCAACACCCGAAGCCTGGACCAGGGAAACGAACTCTGGTGTACCAACGGCACCGCGCTCAGGCAGATCACAGGACTCACCAACGGCGCCTTCTCCACCTACCCGGTTCAGATGACACCCCTCAATGGCGTGCTCTATTTCGTCGGACTTGACGAGGATCACGGTTCCGAACTGTGGAGCTTTCCGCTTACCGATCCGATGAACAGCGGCGCCGCCACGCTCGTGCAGGACCTCTACCCGGGGGTCGGCCGATCCGAGCCCTGCTGGCTGACCGCCTACGCTGGAGATCTCTATTTCAGCGCCTACACGGAGGCAACCGGACGGGAGCTCTTCCGGTACAACGGCACCACCATTCAGCTTGTGGCGGATATTGCACCGGGTTCTGCCAGTTCCAATCCCAAGTTCGCCCCGACAGATAAACTGGTATATCCCGAAATGTGGGATGATTCGCCAGACCGCTTTTCTTTCATCGAGTTGAATGGAAAGCTGTATTTCGCTGCAAACAACGGGATCAACGGGAATGAGCTGTGGAGTTATGACGCAGCGACGAATACCGCCGTGATGGTGTGGGACGTCAATGCGGGGATCGAAAATTCCGATCCAAAATTCATGGTCGCCCTGGGAAGCAAACTGTATTTCGAGGCATACACGCCCGTATATGGCCGCGCCTGGTATGAATATGATCCGGGTGGGAGCCCTGTCAACCAGCCTCCCGTGGCTGTCGCGTCGGCGACACCTCTCTCTGGTACTGCCCCACTGACCGTATCTTTCGATGGCAGCTCATCCTACGATCCCGATGGCAGCCTCAGCGGTTATGCCTGGGATTTCGGTGACGGCAGCAGCTCATCCAATCTCATGTCGCCGAACCACACATATTCCACCGCGGGTACCTACACCGCACTGCTCACTGTGACGGACAACAGCAGCGCGACCGCGACAGACAGCAAGCTCATCACGGTGAACGCTCCCCCGGCCGGGTACGTCCATGTGGAGGATCAAACGCTGACGCGGGTGACCCTCGCGGGCAACAAGATCGCCTGCAAGGACGTTGTGCTCATCGAGGACGACGCGGGATTGCCGGTGAGCGGTGCGATCGTTTCCGCATCCTATTCCGGACCGACCTCCGGATCGGTGTCCGGCACCACCGGTGCAAATGGTGAAGCGACGCTCCAGACCTCAACGATTCGCAAACCGAGCGGTTTCTGGACATTCACCGTGACGGACGTTCGGGCGACAGGTTTGATCTATGAACTGACTTTGAATGTCGTCACGACAATCACTGAAGGCACGCCGAAAGGGAACGCGCCCTCGACCGCCGTCTGCGTTCTGGAGCAAAACCATCCGAATCCATTCCATACATCGACAACCATCACCTTCGACGTTCCCGAGGAGCAGCATGTGCTGCTGTGTGTGACCGATATGCTCGGGCGTGAAGTCGCGCGTCTGGTAGACGGACCCATGCGTCCCGGTATGGCCACTGTTCTCTTCGATGCAGCCCGGCTCCCGGCCGGCATCTACATCTGTCAGCTCAATGCATTGAACAGCACGCAGATCCTCAGCATGCTGGTGCTGAAATAGAGCATCGCAAGCCGGACGGACGGATGGATTCCTGCGGGGTCCGTCCGTCCGTTTTTGCTGGACTTTCTCCCCGCTTTCCGCTATTATCCGGTACAACGGAATAAATAGCTTCGTACACGAATGTCTTACACAGGTCCTCGTTAACAAATCAGGACGCGATTGGCATGCTGCGATGCGTCCACAGATGGAGGAACAAAATGCACCTTGGAACGCAAGGGCCTTTCATTTTCAGGATACGGGGACCCGGGTGCTTTGTATGTCTCCTTCTGGTTCTTGCCGGGATATGCTGCAGCCACAGCGTCGCTCATGCCCAGAAGGACCGTGCCGAAAGCCTGAAACGGCAGCTCGCGACGGTCGCTGACGACACAGCGCGAATTAGCATTCTCAACGATCTATCCTCCACGCTGTTGAGCATGGACATACATGCAGCCAGAAGCCATGCCAACGAAGCACTGAAATTGGCACAGGCAATCGGCTATCAGAATGGAATCGCCGCTGCGTTAAATTCCTGCGCCGCCGTGGATAAGCATGAAGGGAACCTCGAGAGAGCGCTTGAGCAGTACCAGAAAAGCCTGAGCATATCCGAGAGTTCCGGAAACAGCTACCAGAAAGCGAAGAGCCTCAATGGCATGGGGTTGCTGTATCAGGATCAGGGCCGCCGCAAAAAAGCGCTCCAATGCTTTGAACAAAGCCTGGAAATTCGGAAGAAGCTGGGAGATCGGAAAGGGAGCGCGTCCTGTCTGCAGAACATTGGAAATATCCTTACGTGGAAGGGTGTGTACCCGGAAGCGCGCGAGAAGTATGAGATGAGTCTGGCGATCCGGATAGCCTTGGGCGACAGGCGAGGCATGGCAGGCTGTTACGGGAGTCTCGCGATCCTTCTTCACTTCCAGGGAAAGAATGAAGAGGCGATTGAACAATTCAGGAAAAGCGTACAGATATCCGAGGAGATTGGTGATAAACAGAATACAGCTCTTGGCAGAATGAATATCGGTACGATTCTGGGCATACAAGGCCTGTATTCAGAGTCGTTGGAGCAGCATCAGATAAGCCTGAAATTGTTTGAGGAACTGGGACTCAAACAGTCCGTCGCGACATGCCATTTGAACATAGGTGTCGGGTATCAAAAGAAGAGCCAGTATTCACAGGCTCTGAACCACTTCCAGAAAAGCCTGAACATCTCGAATGCGTTGGGCGACAGAAGCGGCATAGCCACATGCCTGAAGAATATCGGAGTCATATACGAACGGCAGGGGAAGCAGACGAAGGCACTGCAGCATTATCAGAAAGGCCTGGATACGTTCACCGCGATTGAGGACAAACGGGAGATCGCCTGTTGCCTGAGGATGATCGGGAATATCCACCGGAAAAGCGGTTCTGACGAAGATGCCCTCAAAGCTCTGCAACGGAGTCTGAACCTCTACGAAGAACTGAAAGACAAAAGCGGTATTGCCGCAACGTCCAATGCCATTGGAATTCTGTACAGTACTCAGACAAAGTATCAACAAGCCCTCCCCTATCTTGAGCGGAGCACCGTACTCAGAGAGGAACTCGGCGAGATGGCGGAAGTGGCGGCCAATCTCTGCGATATCGGTTGGTACCACTACGCTCTCGGCGACAATGCAACGGCACAGTCGCACCTGGAACGCGGTCTGCAAATCGCCGAAGAGCTCCAGTCTACGGAAATCATCACTTGCATTCTGGCCCGCATGCACAATCTCTTTGCCGCCATCGGGAATTACGAAACGGCGTATGAATACTCCCGGCGTCAGATTCGCCACCGCGACAGCACGCGCAATAGCGAAGAACGAGGGGAGCTTCAGGAGTTGATGCAGAAATACGAGGCGGAGAAACGCGAACGGGAAATCGGTATGCTGGAGCGGGACAAAGCCCTGCAAACGCTCGACCTCGAACGCCATGAGGAAGCATTGCGCCGGAACCAACTGGAAGCGCAAAAACGCAGTCAGGAAATCGAGCTCCTTTCTCGCGAAAAGGAAATCCAGCAGCTCGAAGCGGCAATGACCGGCGAACAACTGAAGAACAAGGAAAACGAAGCGCTGCGAAAGCAGCAGAAAATCGATCTTCTGGAGAAGGACCGGTCGCTCAAAGATGCGAGTCTCGCACAAGGCGCCGCATTACGCAACACCCTCATCGCAGCAGCCGTTTTACTCGTTATCATCAGCCTCCTCGTGATTCGTCGCATGCGTGATCGTCGACGCGAGATTGAACTGCAGGCACAGGTGGCCGAAGCCGCTGCGAAAACCGCCGAAATGGAGAAGCTGCGCATTCAATCCGAAGCGGAACAGCGCGAACGCAAAGCGCAACAGGGCTTCGCACGCGATCTGCTTGCGGCACAGGAAGCGGAACGCAAGCATCTTGCCGGCGAGCTCCACGACAGTCTCGGCCAGGATCTCATCGTCGTGAAGAATCACCTGCTCCTCCTTCGTGAGACAACGGGCCTGAATGGAGATCTTGACGAAGCGATTACCGGCGTTGGTGAAACGCTCGATGATGTTCGGCGACTCTCGCGGGACCTCCGTCCATATCAGCTCGATCGCTACGGTATCAGCGATGCGCTGCATTCACTCATTACCCGCGCGAATGAATCTTCACAAATCCAGATCAACGCGGAGATCTCGATCGTCGACGGTATCTGGGACAAGGATGCCGAGGTATGCATCTATCGCATTGTACAGGAGGCTCTGAGCAACATCCTCAAACACGCGGAGGCGGAACATGCACTCATCCGGCTGAAGCCGGAAAATGGAAACATCGCTCTGCGAATTGAAGATGACGGCAAAGGAATCGCGGCAGTGGCCGGCGAAGACGATTCCACGACAGGGAGCGGATTCGGGCTGAAAAGTATGGCTGAACGAGCAGAAATTCTCGGAGGTCACATGCGCCTGTCTTCACAACCAGGACAGGGAACGAAGATCGAAATCCTCCTCCCGCTGCCGGAACAGGCAGCGGCTCATTTCCAGATGAGTGAACAGGAGGTGGATCGGTAATGAACGATGCGCTGACTATCGTCATTGCGGACGATCACCCGGTGTTTCGCGCGGGACTACGGCAGATCATCGAGCGCGATGCGACGCTTCGGGTGCTTGGCGAGGCCGGTGACGGTATCGCAGCGCTCGATGCCATCCGCAACCTGCAGCCAAAGATCACCCTGCTGGATCTGCACATGCCAAAAATGGGTGGACTTGACGTGGCTGCGACGGTGAATCGCGAGCGGCTGCCGGTGTCGCTTCTCGTCCTCACGATGTTCGACGATGAAGAGATGTTCAATGAGGCGATGGAATATGGCGTCCGCGGCTACATCCTCAAGGATAGCGCCGTTCTCGACATCGTACGCAGCATTCATGCGGTGGCGGAAGGGAAATACTATATCAGTCCTGCGCTCTCCCGCAATCAGAATGGAGACAACAGCTTCCTTGACTCAGACCTTGAGAAGCGTCTACGTCTCAATCTGCTTACACCTGCCGAGAAACGTGTGCTGTATCACATCGCGGATGGCAGAAAGTCCACTGAAATCGCCGATACGTTGACCATCAGTCTCCGCACCGTCGAACGTCACCGCGAAAACATCTGCCACAAACTGCTGCTCTCCGGATCCTACTCACTGCTTCGCTTCGCGCTCGAGCATCGCGAACGGATTTCTCCGCCTTGACGTTCCTGCCCGAAATCCGTCCAAGATGCTCTGATATCTCACAAACACAGCAGCACGACACCAGGGCACTCGAACCAGTTCACCAACCGATGTGATGATCTGTCTTTCTCCTCCACACTCCGTCACCGGCTCAAGCAGATCGACTATGACGGTCCGTACAACGATTCCCCCGAGGTCGAGGTCCGGCTCGACGAGCCCCTGCCGCAGTTTTCACTGTCCCACTTTGTCGGGAGGGAAGGTCATCGTCACTCCATCGAGTTCGAGACTCGCGGATGGTTCGATGAAGAGATTCCCCGGCATATGGAGCGTCTCACCACCGGTCTAGTGAAAATCGCTCGGTTCGACACTGTACAGTGCCGCTTCCCCTGGGCGGAAGTAATCGACGAAAGCGTTCGCAACGGTGATTGTGTCCGGTGTGTCCGGTGTATCCGATGCGCTGACAAACCAGATATCGTTTGTGACGAGATTCGTGACCTTCCAGTACGAGTTGTCGCCGTCCGGTTTGAGCTTGACGATAATGTGTCGGTGCCCCTCGGTCGGATGTGTCCGCCCGTTGAGCACAAACAGGTAATCAGCGCCAGTCGTCCGGTGTTCGAACTCACTGACAATGACGAAGGTCGAGTCCGGCGGATCGATCGCATCCGGATGATCCTGCCGCATGCTCAGGACCTTCGCGACCGTCTCGTTGCTTCCCGCGTCGCCGATGTATTGCAGATTCCAGATTTTCGCCTGTCTCCAGTCGAGATTCTGTTTTATGAAGTCGCCGATCGGCTGGAGGAAGGTATGGAAATAGGCAGCCGTCGAATCCCATTTGTGTTCCCCGTTATAGTCGAGGTTCCGGGGCTGCAGGTTTTCATCGACGAGCCCCAGTGTCCCGGCATTCGGATCGTTGAAAGGATGACCGTTCGCTGAGTCATTGGCCCACGTCGCACTGTCCGGCGGCCAGAACGGGTGCGCCGTGATCCAGGGGGCCGAAATGAAGGCGTAGAGCATAACGCCGTCGGCACCGAAGGCGAGCGGTATGTTGCACTGCATGCGAAGCTCGGCTGACGTGGGCTCCCGTAATGGGTCACCATCCCAGGATGTCCACTTCTGTGCAACACTGTCCTCGTAGAGGTTCGTGTGGTTTTGGATGAATGGAATCCAAGGATAGGTTGTACCATGTTGTTTTCGATTATCAGCATGCTCACGAAATCGCAGGGACGTTTCCGTGAAGCCCCTGATGTTCGGCCGGTTGAGTTCATGATAATACATGCCCGGTGTACTGTCCGGATAGACCGGGCGGATGTAACTGGCGGGAATGGGATACGAATAATAGCCGGATGCGAAGTGGCGGCTGAAGGCGGCGGAGATCTTCGGATACTCGGAGTACCCGAGCGCGCAGTACAGATGTACGTCCCCTGCACTTGCGGAATCGAGGAACTGCTCCATCACCGAGGTTTGCGTCCACTGTCCGCTCCGGCGGCCCTGCTCGGGTCCATAGATGAACCGCAGCGGCGGGAGGACACCGCCCGCTTTCCCCCCATCTGTAAGCAGGGCGTCGAGGCGCTGATGGACACGGCCGCGTATATTGTGCCATGCGTGCAGCGCGCCGCCCTCGGCGAAGAGAGGATCGTTCGGGTAGAACATCGCGAACGTGCGGGGAGACGTCAGGCACACGGCATCGAGGAGAAACGTTGTGGACGCCTCCCCATTGTTATAGCTCAGGCGGATGTCGAGACTATCCAGTTTCGCTGAAACACTATCCTGATTGTAGTACTGATCGTTTGGTACAATCTTCGTAGAGGTCGTCAGTGTCGTGTCCATCCACGCGCCGTTGTTCAGGTCTCCTTGCACGGCGAAGACAACCCCCGCAGCCGATTGACGCATCTCGATGAGGCCGAGCGCGATTTCGAACGGCGCGGTGATCCTCTGATGTGCTGCATCGAAGAAATCCGACTCGAGAAGTTGAAAACGGATGATCCGTCTTGGTGTTTGATGTGTCGAGTCGACCGTGACAATATCGAGATTCATCAAGGGTGTCGGATTCTCGTTAAATGACTCGGGTTCAACTGCCTGAACAGTCACGGAAACGATATAGAGCCCGGAGGCTTCCTCGCCTTCGCGATTGTGGGCGCTATCTCTCCAGTCACGGTACATCGACAGTTCCAGCCTGCGATCTTCGACCACACCTGAAATCTCGCCTCGATTCGCTTCCATGAGGATGCAGCGGTTCGCGGGTGCAGCATCCTCGAGCGGCGCCGCGAGGTTGGCGGATGGAATCGGGAGGTTGTTGAAATCCTCCCCTTCGAATGGCTGGAAACTCCCACGGTTCTCGAAATCCAATGCGGATTCCGGATGCAGCATGATCCGTTCTCCCGCCAGGAGATCGGAAAGCCCGAAATCCTGCACGGTCACCTGGAGTGGGTTGGGTTGCCAGGCGGGTGCGGCAGAGTCGCAGATCTGGTGCACGACGTTGTGTTCAATGGTCGTCATGACGGAATCGGGAAACAGGATGCTGGCGATCATGTTCGCACCAAGTTCACGCGCGAGCGCGAATTGTGCGGGCGAGAGGAAATACAGCCGCTGATCGGCTGTCGGGGTGGCACGCACTCCCTGGACAAAGTGGGTTCGATGGAGCATCGGATGGAATTCAGGTGAAAAGCCGTTGACGCCTATGGTGAATGGCTCGGTCTGGGCCTGTGCAACGGCCCCGGCCGAAAGGACGCACGCGGCCAGGATAAACGGGTAAATGCGTTTCATGA
>JAGTUZ010000241.1 GCA_018224415.1 Bacteroidota bacterium
ACGGACTCGTGTGGAATTACACCGAACCGTTTTTCTTCATGCCGTTCTTTACCGCCTTCGGCGGACGCGTACTCGACGAACACAACAGGCCGGATCTCGATACGCCCGCGGCGGTGGAGGCCTTCGCCTTCATGCTGCGCCTGCGCAACGAGGCGCGCATTATTCCGAAGGAAACCGACTACGAGATCGCGGAAACGATGTTCCTCGAGAAACGTGCCGCGATGATCATCAACGGTCCGTGGGCGTGGGGACGCTACGTCGACCGACTCGGTCCGGCCTTCGCCCTCGACCTGCTGCCTCGCAACGAAGCCACAGGCATCGCCGCCGCCCCGCTGATCACGACGAAGGGATACTACGTCAACCGCTCGGTGACGGGAGAGAAACTCGATGCCGTGCGGACCTTCCTGCGTTTCATCCTCTCACCGGAGTCGCAGGTGATTTTCAGCGAGCGGCTGAAAACGATTCCCTCGCAAATCGCCGCGCAGGAGGACCCGCGCGTGGTATCGGATCCCTTCATCCGGATTTCCGTCGAACAGGTGCGCCTCGGCGTGCCCTCGCCCCTGATTCCCGAAATGCGCGCGGTGTGGGACGCCATGCGTCCCCCGTATCAGAGCGTGCTCGGCGGCAACCTCACGCCCGCCGCTGCGGCGCGGGAAATGCAGCGGCTTGCCGTGCAGAAAATCCGCGAGATGAACGAAGGCGCGGGCGAGGCCGCCAGTCCCCTTCCCGCGTTCCTCTTCAATGCCGCGGTGATCCTGTTCGCCCTGCTGGCGTTGTTCCTGGTTATCCGCAACGGCGTGCTGCCGCTGCTGCGCGCGGGATCGACCGGCGCGGGACGCGACGCGCGCTTCGCGCTGCTACTCGTCCTCCCCGCCGCCGTGCTGATGTTTGGCGTGGTCATCTATCCCTTTCTCTACAACATCGTCATTTCGCTTTCGGACATGAACATGCGCACGGTCGAGACCTGGCGCATCGTGGGCTTCGAGCAGTACGGACGCGTCTTCGGCATCGACCGGCTGACCGCGGCGATGGATGCGGGAATGGGCTGGGGCGCTGCCGTAGGCGCGATGTTCGCGACGGAGTTTTACGGCGTGTTCCTGAAGACCATCATCTGGACGGTGGTGAACGTGACGCTGCATGTGGTCATCGGCGTGTTTCTCGCCGTGCTGCTCAACAGGCATCTCCCGGGGAAGTCCATCATCCGCGTGCTGCTCATCCTGCCCTGGGCCGTGCCGCAGTACATCACCGCGCTGACCTGGCGCGGCATGTTCAACACCGACAGCGGCGCCATCAACGCCATTCTCGGCGCGGCCTTCGGCCTCGCTCCCCTTCCGTGGCTGACCGACGAGACGCTGGCCTTCGCCGCGGCCATCATCACCAACGTGTGGCTCGGTTTTCCGTTCATGATGGTCATCGCGCTGGGCGCGATGCAGTCCATTCCGAAAGAGCTGTACGAAGCCGCCGACATCGACGGTGCGTCGGCATGGACAAAATTCCGGCACGTGACCGTGCCGCTGCTCAAGCCCGTGATGATTCCCGCGATCACGCTGGGCGTGGTGTGGACGTTCAACAACATCAACATCATCTGGCTGGTGACCAACGGCGGACAGCCCGCCGACACCGCGCACATTCTCGTCAGCTACGTGTACCGCGCGGCGTTCAATCTCTACCGCTACGGCTACGCCGCCGCGTTCAGCATGGTGATCTTCCTGCTGCTCGCGGTCTGGAGTATATTCTTCATGCGAAAGACCTCCGTGACGGAAACGGTGTACTGACATGCGTAAAAAGGACTCCCCTCTCTTTCTTGCCTTCGTGTACGCCGTGCTGGCGCTGTTCGTGGCCATCGCGGTGTACCCCATCCTCCAGGTGTTCAGCATCTCGCTGCGACCGGAGGCCACACTGCTCAGCAGCGACCTCTCCATCATTCCGGCGAACGCGACATGGGAGCATTACGTCGAGCTGCTCACCGAGCGCCCCTTTCTCATCTGGATGTGGAATTCCTTTTTCGTCACGCTGGTGGTTGTGATCACCGGCGTCGTGCTGGCCTCCACCGCCGGATACGCCTTTTCGCGCTACCGCTTCCCGGGCCGGAAATCCGGCCTGCTCTCGCTGCTGGTCACGCAGATGTTTCCCGCCACCATGCTGCTGCTGCCGCTGTTCATCATGATGGCGAAGCTGAACCTGATCAACACCTACCTCGCGCTCATCGTCATCTATTCCTCCACCGCCCTGCCGTTCTGCATCTGGCAGATGAAGGGATATTACGACACGATTCCCGTGAGCCTCGAGGAAGCCGCGCGCATCGACGGGCTCGGACGCTTCGGTGCGTTCTATCGCATCGTCCTCCCCCTCGCCACACCGGCGCTGGTGATCACCGCGCTGTTTTCCTTCATGGCCGCGTGGACCGAGTACGTCGTCGCCGCGCAGATCGTGTATTACGAGGACATGTTCACCCTGCCCGTGGGACTGAAAACCTTCCAGGCCAACATGAGCACCGAGTGGGGCCTATACGCCGCCGGCGCGCTGATCGTGAGCATTCCCGCCGTCGTCCTCTTCGTCGTGCTCAGCCGCTGGCTCATCGGCGGCCTCACCCTGGGCGGGGTGAAAGGGTGATTCCTCCGTATCTTGCGGAAACCGCTTGACGCGCCGTGGCAACCAATCCCCGAGGCTGACATGCTCGACATCCAACGACGACTGACCAATGGCTTTTACGCCCTGCTCGCATTGCCCGCGACAGCGATGGGCTTCGCGCTGTCGATTCAGATCGCCGCGCTGAGCTGGATTCTCAGTACGCAGTACGGCCTCGACATCCACGAGATCGGTTTCGTGTGGGCCGCGGGTCCGCTCGCGGGCATCATCGGACAAGTGCTCATCGGCGTGATCAGCGACAAGGTGTGGTTCTGGGGCGGACGCCGCCGGCCATTCATTCTTATCGGTGGCGTGCTCGCGGCGCTGATGCTCCTCGCCCTGCCGAACATCGACCGCATCAGCGAGGCCCTGGGATTCGAGGGCATTCTCGGCGTCGCCATCGCCGTCGCGCTCACGCTGGACCTCGCGATCAACATCAGCTTCAATCCCACGCGTTCGATCATCGCCGACGTCACGCCCGAGGGCAATGCCCGGACGAAGGGCTTCACGTGGATGCAGACCATCTCCGGCTTCTTCGGCGTCGCTGCCTATGCGGTCGGCGCGACGCTCGGCAATTTCACGCTGATCTACGGGGGAGCGGTGGTCGTGCTGCTCTTCTCCCTGCTGCCGCCACTGTTCATCGCCGAACCAAAAGACGCCGCGGATGACGAAACACCGT
>JAGTUZ010000242.1 GCA_018224415.1 Bacteroidota bacterium
AAGTGCCGAAGGTTTCCGCCTCGAGCACGTACCGTTCGCCGTCCCAGCTGTAGACATAGGGACAGGAAGACCCGCCCGATGACGGCGTGTAGTGTTCGATGTCGACATACGGGGTGCTTGTCATCTGCGAGAGCACAGCGACGGAGAGGACGATCGCGGGGACACCGAACAGCGCCGTCCCCGTCGCGGAAAGCCACTCCAACTGCGCGTACTCGATATCGTCGAATGCGATGGCACCGTTGAACACGATTTGCTTTCCGTTGCGTTCCGCAGTGCCCGTTCCGACGACGGTATCATGGTCGACCGTGAATGCCGGCAGGCGCAGCAGCGTGCTGTCGCGCAGGAGAAGGACCAGTGTATTCCCTTCATCCGCTTCATGCAGCTGTGATTCGTGTCGCACCGGTTCGCGCACGACGCAGGACGACAGGGTGAAACCTCCGAGGAGCAGCAGGAGCATGCAGATGTGGCGTTTCATGACGGTATCCTCCGCGTCAGAACATGATGGCGAGGTTTGCGAACGGTGTGGAAAGATCGAGGCCCTTCTCCTCCGCCATCGTCTCGAAGCCGGCCGTCATCACCAGACCAGGTCCGTTGGGGATGATAATGTTCAGTCCGGCGACGAGATGCACGGCGTTGCGGCCGGCATTGATGCGGAGCCGCACGCCGTTCCCGGTCGCACCGTCGTGGGAATAGTTGACACGGGCCACGCCGATGCCGGCGAAGAGGTCCGACGGTGCATGGTCGCTGAAGGGCAGATGCCCGCATAAACTGACGGCGAAGCGCGAATATCCGCCCCTGCCGTGATCGACCGTCGCCGCCGAGACCGTGCTGCTGTAGCGGCGGCTGATCTGGATGCGGGCGGCGAAAAAGAATGCAGGACTCAGCTTCGTGTTCGAAGGCCGATCGCCCGGCAGGAATTCCGCGTCCAGGCTCCCAAGGTCCGGCTTCGCGAACCACGCTCCCGCCCCGAACCAGAACTGCGGGAACACCGGAACGATGTACCGATCCGCATTTTCCGTGAAAGGCCGACGCAGCGTGTCCGCGCGATGACCGTCGCCCTTGTCCCCTTCCCTCTCCTTCTGCTGCGCCTGCGCGCCGCCGACCACAAGAAGGGATCCGATCAAAAGGAGCAGGGTGGTCGATGTCTTTTGAAGGCCGTTCATGGCAACACCTGTAGCCTGTCGGGAAGTGAGGGAATCGAGTACGATCCGGATCCGCGCAGGGGCGAGGGACGCACGGACATACGCTGTTCCATGACTAGAAATACGTTCCGAGGGCGAACACGTAATTCATGTTGCGCAAGGGCGCGGTGGGCTCGTCGGGAAATGTCGGCATCTGGAGGGTGTTCCATCCGATCGTGAAGCGGTACTCGAAAAACATGTCCATGCCCAGCCACGGAAATTCCGTGCCGAGACCATAGATGAGACTGTAATCGAAATCATCGAGCCCGCGGATCCGGTCGACATATTTGAACGAAATCAGTGCGCCGTCGCTTTCCACTGTTCCGTCCAGCGCGACCCTCCCATTGAGCAGGATGGACAGCGCATACCCGCAGCTCCCATACACCTTGAATTCACCCAGATGCAGGAATATATAACGAAATACCAGGGGCAGTTCGAAATAGTTGAGATCATAGAGCGTGAAGGTGTTCACACCATCGGCGGGAATGCCGATATCATGGCGGGAGCCCTTCATGACGTAGAGAAATTCCTGCTGTATTGCGAAGGATTCAGTGATGGGATACTGCATCACCAGTCCGCCCGCGGCCGCATGCCGCACATGCGTGCTCACCGTGTAGATATTGTCCACGGGCGTGATTCCATACTGCAGCGACATGCTGTATCCCCCCTTGAGACCGAAACGGACTCCGGTCTGGGCGAAAAGCGGTGTGGCGCACAACATGAGCACCAGGACAACGGCACCGGCACGTAGCATCATCATATATCGCAATTATTGGATACGATTGTATTTCATGTCCAGCACGATGTCCTGCGTCGGACCGCCGGGAGTGAAGGCGATGGGCATCGTCCGTGTGAGGACCAGGGTCGTGGCATCCACCGTGAACTGGACGGTACCATCGATTCCCGCGCCCTGCACCGTCAACGAATTCCCATTCGTGGACCATGTCCCCGAAATTGTATCCTGATGGCTGTCGGTGTAGGTCGTGACGACGGACGCCGTGTTGTCATCGCGGAACTGCAGCGTCGATTTGGCCGCACCCTCCGCACCCATGGCGAGGAATTGTGCGGCGGGGATGGTCAGTTCGCCCACGGGGGTGTCGTACATGACGATGACGGTCATGTCCCAGGACCCGATGATCGTGTTGTTGACAGGCTGAACGGGATCCGTCTCGTTGTCGCAGCCGACCGCGGAGAACAGGACAACGGCGACGATGACGCAGGAAATACAGCGGGAAAGGGTCAATCTCTTGTTCATGTTTCCTCCTTGCATTGATTGTATATCGCGTATGATGGACTGCGTGGTGACGGAAAGCATCATTGCGTTTCGTCGCTGGCGCTGGACTGTGCAACGGCCAGCACCTTGCACTGATTGCGGTTACCCCCGCTCGCGTAACACGCGGTCGGCGGCAAGTTTTCCGGTCAGTATCGACATGGGCACGCCGCCCGG
>JAGTUZ010000243.1 GCA_018224415.1 Bacteroidota bacterium
GCTCGAAGCGCCCGAGACGCATCTGATCAAGGCCGGCACGCCGACCATGGGCGGACTGATCGTGCTGACGTCCATCGTCGTGCCCGTACTGCTCTGGGGCCAGCTCTCCAACACGTACGTGTGGCTCATCCTGCTCGCAACCATATTGCTCGGACTGGTGGGATTCATCGACGACTATCTCAAGGTCGTGCGCAGATTCCCCAAAGGCCTGATCGGCGAATACAAAATCGTGGGACAGGTCATCGTCGGTCTTATCGTCGGCGCCGTGCTGTATTTCTCTCCGCAGTTCGCCGCCTACAATTCCGTGACCACCGTGCCGTTCTTCAAGAACCTCGTGCTCGACTTCTCCTTTTTCTACATCCCGATGATCATCTTCGTGATCACCGCCACATCCAACGCCGTCAACCTGACCGACGGACTCGACGGACTGGCCATCGGCACGATCTCCATCGCTTTCATCGCCATCGCGGTCATCAGTTACGCGAGCGGTCGTGTCGATTTCTCGAACTATCTCAACATCATCTACCTGCCCGGCAGCGGCGAGTTGACCGTGTTCACCATGGCGGTGATCGGGGCCGGGCTCGGTTTCCTCTGGTACAACGCGTATCCGGCGCAGGTCTTCATGGGCGACACCGGTTCCCTGGCGCTTGGCGGCGCGCTGGGCGTGCTCATGGTCATGATTAAAAAGGAACTGCTGCTCCCGATTCTCGGCGGTATCTTCTTCGCCGAAACTGTTTCAGTGCTCATCCAGAAAGCCTACTTCAAATACACGAAGCGGAAGTACGGGCAGGGCAAGCGGGTCTTCCGCATGGCGCCCATCCATCACCACTTCGAACTGCTCGGCTGGCCCGAGCCCAAGATCGTCACGCGTTTCTATATCGTGGCGATCATTCTCGCAATTCTCAGTCTGGCAACGTTCAAGGTACGCTAATCATGCAGCGCGCGTTCGACATCGCAAGTTTGAATGTCTCCGTCATCGGTGCCGCCCGCAGCGGCCTCTCGGCGGCGCGCTTGCTCCATCGCAAGGGAGTAAGTGTTTTTCTCACAGAGCTGTCCCCCGCCACCAAGTACGAAGAAGCCGCGCAGCTTCTGCGCGCGGATGGCATCGCACACGAATTCGGGTCGCACAGCTCCCGTGTGTTTGCGGCCGACCTGATCGTGGTCAGTCCGGGCGTGCCCGGCGATGCGCCGGTTATCGTCGAGGCCGAGCGCCGGGGGATTCCCGTGATCAGCGAAATCGAGGTCGGCGCGATGTTCCTCGACGGACCGATCATTGCGGTGACAGGCACCAACGGCAAGACCACCACCACGACGCTGATCGGAGAAATCTGCCGCGCGGCCGGACGGCAGACGCTTCTGGCCGGCAATATCGGCACGGCCTTCACCGATGCGCTGCTCGAGCACGAGGGCGAGATCGATCTCGCGGTGCTCGAGATCTCCAGCTTCCAGCTCGACACCTGCGTGACCTTCCATCCGACCACCGCGGTGATCACCACGATCACGCCCGACCATCTCAATCGTTATCATGGCGACTTCCAGGAATACGTCGCCTCGAAGCAGCGGATATTCATGAATCAGGGAGCACAGGACCATCTCATCTTCAATTACGACGATCCTGTCGTGTCCGGGGCAATGAAGATCGCGGCGTCCGAACTCTTCCCCGTCAGTTCGATGCAGCGCCTCGCGAAGGGCGGCTGGCGGGAAAACGGGTCGCTGATGATCGACGCCGGTTACGGACGAGAGTTGGTTGCGCGTGTTGACGACTTGCAGGTGCATGGCCGGCATAATCACATGAACGTGCTGATGGCCGGACTCGCTGCGCGACTCGAGGGCATCGGCATCGACGTCATCCGCCAGTCCTGCATGGAGTTCAAGGGCGTCGAGCACCGACTCGAGTTCATCTGCGAGGTCGACGGCGTGCGGTGGATCAACGATTCAAAGGCCACGAACGTCGACAGCGTGGTCATCGCGCTGCAGAGCTACCGTCAGCCCGTGGTATTGATCGCCGGCGGACGCGACAAGGGCGCTGCCTACGACCCACTGTTTGATCTCATCCGCGACCGTGTGCGGGCCATGGTGCTGATTGGCGAAGCCTCCGAAAAGATGGAGAGGGAGTTTGCACCGCTCACGCGCGTCACCCGCGCGCGCGACATGATGGAGGCCGTCAACATCGCGCGCATGGCTGCGCAGCCCGGCGATATCGCCATGCTGTCACCGGCCTGTGCCAGCTTCGATATGTACGACAACTTCGAGCAGCGCGGCCTGGTCTTCAAGGATTGTGTGCACACCTTCTGCCGGGAGCCGATGGTGGCATGAAACAGCGCACGGGACATATCGACCTGTACGTTTTCCTGAGCGTGCTCGCGCTGATGCTGTTCAGCGTCGGGGTTGTGTACAGTGCTTCCGTGTCGATTTCCGGCGCGCGGCATGACGGCGATTACAACTTCCTTTTCCGCAACCATTCCATCCGTGTGATCCTGGGGGTGGCGGCGCTGTTTGTTGGCATGTTCGTCGATTACCACTTCTACAAAGGTATCAGCAAGATCCTGCTGCTCGCTGCCATCGCGCTGCTCGCATACACCCTTATCGGAGGCACGGTGGTCAAAGGTGCGCAGCGCTGGGTGAGTCTCGGGCCGTTGAGTTTCCAGCCGTCCGAGTTCGCCAAGTTCGCACTCGTCATCCATCTCGCGGTGCTTCTGGATGCGAAACAGAAATACATACACGAGTTTCGCGACGGTTTCATGCCGCTGCTGGTATGGATCGTTACCGTGGTAGGGCTTGTGTTCCTGCAGCCGAACTTCAGCACGGGCACGATCATTCTCGGTTTGAGTTTCATGGTACTGTTTGTCGGACGCGTGAACCTCCGGCATCTCGTCGGCATCGGGCTCGCGGGCATTCCCGTCGTGATGGTCTATGCCGTCTCCGCTACCTACCGGTGGAACCGCATCATGGCGCATTTCACTGGCGAGGGTGGGGCCACAGGCAACTATCAGGTCGAGCAGGCCATCATCGGTCTCGGCAGCGGCGGTCTGTTTGGCGTTGGCATGGGTATGAGCAAGCAGCGCGAGCTCTTCCTGCCGGAATCCTACACCGATTTTATTTTCGCCATCGTGGGCGAAGAATACGGCTTCATCGGCGCCGCGCTTGTGATGGTGCTGTTCGCGGTCATCATGATCCGCGGCATGAAAATCGCCAAGCGCGCAACCGACGATCTCGGTCGCTTCATGGCCGTGGGCATTACCTGCACCATCACCGTCTACGCCATCATCAACGCGATGGTGACCACCGGGCTCCTGCCGACCACGGGACTCCCGATGCCGCTGCTCAGCTATGGAGGCACAACCATCATCTTCACGGCGTACGCGCTCGGCATCCTGATCAACATCTCGATGTATACGCGCATCCGTCCGCGAGAAATTGTCCATCACCATGAAGAGCCCGCAGGACCGCGGGTCGGAGAACTCTACCAGTGATCGGTTCGACACAATGCATGGCACGCGCGACGCGCGGGGAGGCTTCGGCATGAACGAAGCGCTGCGCGTCATTTTCGCCGGCGGCGGCACCGGGGGACACCTGTTCCCGGGCATCGCCGTGGCGCAGGCGCTGCACGATATCCGGCCCGGCACGGAGATCAGCTTCGTTGGTTCGCGTGGTCGCATCGAGTCACGCATCGTTCCGAAGTACGGCTATCCCTTCGACGCAGTCTGGATCGCAGGACTGCAGCGGACGTTCTCCTTCCGCACCGTGTTGCTTCCGCTCAAGTTGCTGGTGTCACTCGCGCAGTCGTGGCGAATCCTTCGCCGGCGGCGTCCCCACGTCGTGGTCGGCACCGGCGGATATGTTTCCGGACCGCTGCTCTACGTCGCGGCGCGCAGCGGACGGCGGACGCTCATCCACGAGCAGAACGAATATCCTGGCATGACCACCCGCAAGCTTGCGCCGCTGGTGGACGAAGTCCATATCACATTCCCGTCCAGCGCCCGTTTGCTCGGTGCCGCGAAGCGTCTGGTGGAGAGCGGCAATCCCGTGCGTCCAAGCCTCCAGCGTTTCGATCGCGGCGACGCCCGCGCCCATTTCGGACTGCATCCCGCCCGCACGACGCTGCTCGTGTTCGGCGGCAGTCTCGGTGCGCGATCGATCAACCGCGCAGTGCGTCTGCTGGTGCCGCGCCTGGTGCGCGAAGACTGCCAGCTGGTCTGGCAGACCGGAACCGCCGACTACGAAGATTTGAAATCCCTCGGCGCGCTGTACCGCGAGCATGTGATCGTGCGACCGTTCATCGACGAGATGGACATGGCGTATTCCGCTGCCGACCTTGTCCTTTGCCGGGCGGGGGCCACGACGCTTGCCGAGCTGACGGCCATGGGCCTTCCATCGCTGCTTGTGCCGTATCCGCATGCAGCAGCCAACCACCAGGAGAAGAATGCCGCTGCGCTGGCAGACGTGGGCGCGGCGGAAGTGCTTCGTGACGGCGACCTCGCCAGGCTCGAGCGTGTGCTGTTTTCCCTGCTCGACGACGTGTACGCCCTGACGCGCATGGGGGATGCCGCCGCCGCCGCAGGGCGTCCCCGCGCCGCATATGACATCGCCGAGGCCGTCATCCGTCTCGCCGAAACAGCCAACAGCCGAACACGGAACGAGGAGTCGATATGATCAGGCAGGACTACAGCTTCAAGCGCCGCAACGACCTGTACTACATCACATTGCTCACCTACGTGGCCTTCGCCGTGATCTACGTCGTGATCACCGGCACGGTGACCGGCGGCAGCGTGCAATTCGGATTGAAGGATCCGGTGGTCTGGATTATCGGCGTGTTCGTCCTGCACGCGTTGGTGATGCTGCTGATCAGCGTTGTGCGCAACCGGCGCCTGCTCATCACCCCCGACGCCCTGGTGTTCGCCTCACGCTTTCGCGAGCGCCGCGTGCCCTTCACCGACATCGAGCGCATCACCTTCAAGCGCGACCGCCGCAAGTTCAACGACGGCACCTTTGCGGTGATCAAGCTGCATGTGGCCGGACGTCGTCGCGTGATGCGCATGCGGGTGGCGAATTACGAGCGCGAGAAGGAACTGTACCAGCTCTTGAAGAAGATCCAGCATGAGATGAGGAAAGAAGGATAGAAGGAAAGAAGGAAATCGGAAAATCTATGAAATTCGCGAACATCAAGCATGTGTATTTCGTCGGGATCGGCGGCATTGGAATGAGCGGCATTGCCGAGATTCTGCTCAATCAGGGTTTCCGTGTCTCGGGTTCCGATCTGGCGCTGACCGAGGTGACGCGGCATCTGGCCGACATTGGCGCCACGGTATATGAGGGACACAACCCGGCAAATCTCATGGATGTGGACGTGCTCGTGTATTCCTCCGCCGTCGCGCTGGAGAATCCCGAAGTGGTTGCGGCCGTGGAGCGGAAGATCCCGGTGATCCGCCGCGCCGAGATGCTTGCCGAAGTGATGCGCCTGCACCACGGCATCGCGGTGGCGGGCACACACGGCAAGACCACGACCACGTCGATGCTCGGCATGGTGCTGATCGAAGGCGGACAGGACCCCACCGTCATTGTGGGCGGCAAGCTGCACGCTTTTGGCGGAACCAATGCGCGCCTGGGCAGCGGGGAATTCATGGTTGTGGAAGCCGACGAGTTCGACCGCAGTTTCCTCAAGCTCAACCCGTCCATCGCAATCATCACGACGCTGGAAGAGGAACACCTCGACATCTACAGCAGCCTCGACGATCTGAAAAACGCCTTCGTGGAATTCGCGAACAAGGTGCCGTTCTACGGCTTTGTCACGCTGTGCCTCGACGAACCCGCGCTGCAGGAAATTCTCCCGCGCATCATGCGCAAGGTCATCACCTACGGCTTCAGTTCGCAGGCCGACATTCAGGCCGTCGACCTGGTGCAGAAGGAAAACCGTTCCTCCTTCACCGTGCTGCGTGACGGAAGCGAACTCGGCGTGATCGACCTCGGCGTACCGGGCGAGCACAACGTGGAAAACGCCCTGGCTACGGTGGCGGTCTCGCTCGAACTCGGTATTCCCTTCGAACGGATCAAGGCCGCACTCGACTCCTTCACCGGCGCGTTCCGTCGCTTCGAAGTGAAGGCCGACACGCGCGGTGTGCTGGTGATCGACGATTACGCGCATCACCCGACGGAAGTGAAGGTCACGCTGCGTGGCATCAAGGCAGGCTGGCGCCGCCGAGTGATCTGTGTGTTCCAGCCGCATACCTACACACGGACGCGGGATTTCTCCAAGGACTTCGGCCGGGCGTTCATGAACGCCGACCTGCTTATCGTCACCGACGTATATCCCGCGCGCGAGCGTCCCATTCAGGGTGTGAGCGGCGAGATCATTGCCGATGCAGCACGGAGTTTCGGTCACAAAAACGTCGCTTACGTGGCGGACAAGAAAGACGTCCCCGCGCGCTTGCTCGAGGAAGTGCGCGAAGATGACATCGTCATCACGATGGGTGCCGGAGACATCTACCTGTACGGTGCATTGTTCATCGAAGCGTTGGAGGCAAGAGCATAAGGCATGTTGTCGCTCGAGCACATACGGACCCTTTGCAGCGGCGAGATTCACATCGGCGAGCCCCTGGCACCGATGACGTCGTTCCGCATCGGAGGTCCGGCAGACATACTCATCGAGCCGGTGAACGGCGAGGAACTGTCCGCCCTCGTGCGGTATTTCCGTGTCATCGACGCGTCCTTTGTGCTGCTCGGCAACGGCAGCAACATCCTCGTCAGCGACGAGGGTATCCGCGGCGTGGTGATCAACATCGAGCGGCATTTCTCCTCGCTGTCCTTCGACGACGGCGTTGTCACCGCGGGCGCCGGCGTCCGGCTGAGCAAATTCGTGGATTTCTGTGTCCGCCACCGGCTTGCCGGTGCGGAGATGCTTGCCGGCATTCCCGGCACGCTGGGCGGCGGAGTGATCATGAATGCGGGCGCCTACGGCGGAGAGATCTCCGACCACATGCTCGACGTGACCGTGCTGCGCGACGGCATCATGCGGACGTTGAAGAAATCGGAGTCTGGATTCCGCTATCGCGGTTCCGATCTTCGCGGCGACATCGTACTTTCGGCCCGCTTCCGTTTCCCCGAGGGAGATGAAGAGGCGTTGAAGGCACGGCGGAAGGAACTGCTGCTCAAGCGCAACGCGGCGCAGCCGGTACGCTGGCCCAATGCGGGCAGCATTTTCAAGAATCCCGAAGGGCGGCATGCCGCGCGACTGATCGAGGAAAGCGGTCTGAAAGGGTACGCCGTCGGTGGTGCGCAGGTCGCCGAACAGCATGCAAACTTTATCATCAACACGGGCGGTGCGACCGCGGCCGACGTCCTGGCCGTCATCCGCCACGTGCGCGCGACCGTGCGCGCACGCACCGACGTGACACTCGAACTGGAAATTCTCCTCCTCGGCTTTGCACCCGAGGCCATCGCCTTTCTGAACTGAGGAGCACAGGCATTTATCATGCGACGCAAACGCACTGTCAAACCCACCCGATTCCGCTCGGCCGCCGTCGTGCTGTTTTTCGTGCTGAGCGGCATTGCGGCCATCGCCGTGATCGCGGCCGAATGGCGCGAGAGCGTGGTGGGAGTGGAACTCGACGTGCGTGGGCTGTCGATCGTGTCGGCGGAGCATATCCGCGAGGCGGCCGGCATCAGCGACACATCGGCGCTGTCGTCGCTGGACCTGATGAAAATCCGCGGGAAGATTCTCGAGAATCCCTTCATCCGCGACGTGGAACTCATGCGCGATCCGCCGCGCACGCTGCAAGTGGTGGTGACCGAGCGCACGCCGCTGGCCATGCTCATCAACGTGCACTCGCGCGACTGGCTGCTCGACGAAGACGGCTACGTCCTGCCGGCCTCACGCGCTTCCGCCGACGCGTTCACCACACACGACCTGCCGGTGATCACCGGAGCCAACGACGGCCTGGGCGCGCTCGAGCCCGGTGTGCGCGTGCTCGACCGCCGCGTGCAGAAGGGCCTGAAGGCGCTCGAGGAAATCCACACGCTCGACGCGAAGCTGCTGCACCTGTTTTCCGAGCTCTCTCTCGGGCACGAGCGCGATCTCGTGCTGTACACGATGGAGGGCGGGGTGCCGGTCATCCTCGGCTCGGCCGCCCGACTGTCGGGGAAGATGCGGGCCTTCCGCAGCTTCTGGCAGAACGTGGCCATGAAACACGACCCGGCGTCGCTCGAATACATCGACCTTCGCTGGAAAGAGCAGGTTGTCACACGCTGGCGCGACGCGGACAGCGCACCGCTCCTTTCCGGCGATGCCGAAACACAGGATTCTCTCGTCGCGCTCGATTCCACCACCGTTCCCATCATCGAATGACGTTGCCACAGTGCTGAAGTACCCGCTATGAAGAACAAATACCAGAACGCAAACCTTGCCGACAACATCGTGGTCGGACTCGACATCGGAACCACGAAGATCTGCGCGATGATCGCCGCGAAAGACGGCGACGGACGCATCAACATTCTCGGCATCGGCAAGGCCGAAAACGAGGGCATGGCGCGCGGCACGGTGACGCATATCGACAAGACCGTGCGCGCGATCCAGCAGGCCGTCAGCGACGCCGAGCGGCAGTCGGGAATCAAGGTGCGGGCGGTGAACGTCGGCATCGCGGGCGACCACATCCAGAGTTTCCAAAGCCGCGGAGTGATTGCGATCAGCAATCCCGAGAACGAGATCACGCGCAAGGACGTCGAGCGCCTGCTGCAGGACACCAAGCGTGTCGCGCTTCCCTCCGACCGGCGCATCATCCATGTGATTCCGCAGGAATTCATTGTCGACGGACAGGACGGCATCATCGACCCCGTCGGGATGGCCGGTGTGCGCATGGAAGCCAACGTGCACATCATCACCGGCGGCATTACCGCGGTGCAGAACATCTACAAGTGCGTCGAGCGGGCGGGGCTCGAGGTCAACGACCTCGTGCTCGAGCCGCTGGCCTCCGCCAACGCGGTCATCAATGACGAGGAGAAGGAAGTCGGCATCGTGCTTGTCGACATCGGTGGCGGCACCACCGACATCGCGATTTTCGAGGAGCGCACCATCCGGCATTCCGCCGTGCTCGCCATCGCGGGCAAGAAGGTGACCGAGGACATCCGCAAGGGACTCGGCATCCTCAACGAGCAGGCCGAGAAGCTCAAGCGCGAGCACGGGTACGCATACCTTCCCGAGATCGTCGACGACGCTCCCATCCTGCTGCCACGGCTCGGCAGCCGCGACGAGATGCAGATCAGCCGCAGCCTGCTCTGCCAGATCATCCAGCCCCGCATGGAGGAGATCCTCGAGATCGTGGCGTTGGAGATCAAGCGTTCTGGCTACTCCAAACACCTGCATTCCGGCGTTATCATCACCGGCGGCGGCTCGCTGATCAAGGGCACCGCCGCCCTCGCGCGCGAGGTGCTCGGCATGCCCGTGAAAATCGGCATTCCCGCCGGCTTCTCCGGCGGTTTCGTCAGCGAGGTAGAGAATCCGATCTACAGCACCTGCACCGGCCTGGTCCTGCACGGAATGAAAAGTATCGGCTCGACCAATTACGAAGACGGCATCAAGCCCGACAAGACAAACATAGTCAAGCGTATCATCGAATGGTTCAACGAGCTTTGAACAGGCAGAAGGCAGTAGGCAGCTTGACACGGCGAAGTCCGTACGCCTAAGGCGTACGGACGGAGACGGGTAGGCAGTAGGAAATCACACGCCCCTGGAAACGGGCGAATGACATACAGCGAATGCAAGACATGGAAACACAGTGAATTACATGCAAACCAAACACCCACACACCGAGGAGGGCCGTATGGCTATCGTATACGACAACAGCATGGACAACCGGGCGAAGATCCGGGTAGTCGGCGTCGGCGGCGGAGGCGGCAATGCCGTGGAGGACATGATCAGTCGCGGGATCGACAACGTCGAGTTCATCGCGGTGAACACCGACGGCCAGGCGCTGGACCGAAGCGCGGCGACTTACAAGATCCAGGCGGGCAAGAACCTGACGCGCGGACTCGGCGCCGGCGCGGATCCGTCGGTCGGATACCGTGCGGTCGAGGAAGACAAGGAAGAGATGGCCGCGGTGCTTGCGGGCAGTGACATGGTATTCGTGACCGCCGGCATGGGTGGCGGCACCGGCACTGGTGGTGGTCCGGTCGTGGCGAACATCGCCAAGGGCACCGGCGCGCTGGTGGTGGGCATCGTGACCAAGCCCTTCCATTTCGAAGGCAAGCGCCGCATGGCGCAGGCCGAGGAAGGCATCGAGGAACTGCGCAAACACGTCGACACGTTGATCGTGATTCCCAACCAGAAGCTGTTGTCGTTGGTGGACAAGGGTACGCCGCTGTCCGAGGCGTTCCAGCTTGCAAACGAAGTACTGTACAACGCCACGCGCGGCATCGCCGAGATCATCGCCGTCCCCGGCCTGGTGAACGTCGATTTCGCCGATGTGCGCACCATCATGCGCGACATGGGTGACGCGTTGATGGGCAGCGGCGTGGCCGAGGGCGAAAACCGCGCGGTGGAAGCGGCGCACAACGCCATTTCCAGTCCGCTGCTCGACGGCATCTCCATCGGCGGCGCGCAGGGTGTGCTGGTCAACATCACCGGCGGGCTCGACCTGTCCCTGGTCGAGATCGA
>JAGTUZ010000244.1 GCA_018224415.1 Bacteroidota bacterium
CGAGACTGTCCGACAGCATCACGGGCCCTCCAGGCTCCAGCCATGGTCCAGGTACCAGCGATGGTCCAGGTACCAGCGATGGTCCATGTTCCAGAGACAGTCGAGGTCCCGAAAATACAGACAGGGCTTCGCCCCGGACCGAAACGACAGAGAGTGCGAGAAGCCCTGCCATCACGAATTGGAAAGCTATCATGAACGTCCGTATCGTTGTCATTCTTTTGCAAATCCTCCTCCTTCCGCTTGCGGCGCAAGGACAATCAGGCAACACGAGTGTGGACCGGAGCAAGGAGGCGAAGGCACAGCACGCGAAGGAGCTCGAATTGCTGCGCGCCGCCGTGGCGCAGGAACTGTCCGGTGGGCTGTTCGCCCGCTGCCTGGCAGCCGTGGAAATCGCCGATGCGGAGAGTGGCGACATCCTTGTCTCGCGCCATGCGGACCTGCTCCTGCGCCCTGCCTCCAACGCCAAGCTTGTGACCACGGCTGCTGCCGTGCTGCGGCTCCCGGCGGATTTCCATTTCGAGACGCGCATCGCACGTATCGATTCCGCCGGTCGCACCCTTGCCTGCATCGGTGGTGGGGATCCGTTGTTCAGCGAACAAGATATCCAAAAACTTGCGGAAATCGCAGCCCATTCGACGCGCACCGTAGCCGATACGCTGCTGATGGATGGCACACTCTTCGGCGACGATTTCTACGGGGAGGGTTGGATGTGGGACGATGAAACCGATCCTTTCGCGCCATACCTCGGCGCCTTCAGTATCAATCGCAACACGCTGACCGTAAGCGTCTCCCGCAGCGCTTCGGATCCGACATCACCGGTGGTGCGCATCCATCCGTCGAGCGCCATGTATACCGTCGAGACAGCATCTCCCGCACGTGACGGAAGAGGTTTCCGTGTGTCGCGCGGACTGCGTCGCAATCATATCCTTGTTGAAGGGATCCCGCCCACGCAGCGTACAGTGCACAAGCGCTTCAGCATGTGGCAACCACAGGAGGTGTTCGCCGATCTACTGCTGAAGGAACTGCGCGGCCTCGGAGCAGCGCATGACAGTACGGTCATCGTTTTTTCTGCTGTCCGTGCGGGGGCGGCCACACTCGGCAGTGTACGCCGGCCGTTGCAGGAAGTGCTCGAGGCGGCGAACAAGAACAGTGACAACCTGAGCGCGGAATGTCTCCTGCGCGCGCTGGCATTTACCGGTAGCGGCAGGGACACACAGCTTCGTGCAGCCGATGGCCTGCATGTCATGGAGTCCGCGCTGCGTGCCGCAGGACTCAACACGGACGACTTCGCTCTGCGCGACGGGTCGGGAATTTCTTTTTACAATTTGCTGACCGCGCGCGGACTCGGACGCCTGCTCCGCAGCAGGACGCTGCATCCCTCCGCACCCGCCTATCTGTCTTCCCTCTCCGTGGGCGGGAAAGACGGCACCCTGCGGCGGCGCATGTCCGGCCACCCCGTATCTGCGGTGCGGGCAAAAACGGGAA
The DNA here is from genome assembly GCA_018224415.1 of Bacteroidota bacterium. Lineage (GTDB taxonomy): Bacteria > Bacteroidota > Ignavibacteria > SZUA-365 > SZUA-365 > SZUA-365. The sequence goes on from JAGTUZ010000244.1 coordinate 1,486, forward strand.
CAGTGCGCGGTGTAAGCGCACTGTCCGGATACGTGCAGGCACCCGGGGGACGCCTGCTTAGCTTCGTGATCATGATGCAGAATTTCGCGGGGAAACCCTCTCCCTATCGGGATGTCCAGGACAGGATCGTGGGGCATTGCCTGAAGTACAGCGCCGCGGCAGCCTCTGTCAGACAGCTTCGATAAGGGTCTTGTATTCCGTTTTACCGTCCTTGATAAACTCGTCGACGATACGGTTGATCAGCTGCTCGGTGATCTCGTCCGCATCGTCCTCAAGCGCATCGTACTCCTCGATCGAGTCGCAGAAGTAAACTTCGTTGAACGTGTTCGGTCGCGTCTTGCTCTCGAACACCGAATATTTCTTTCCGCGCTCGTTTGTCAGGTAGTTTTTCAGTTCCCGGACGGTTTCCAGGTATTCCTCGCGCTTCTCTTCGATGATCGGATACGAGATAGAAAAAATCACTGTGGGCATCAAATTCTCCGTGTGGTCTGATTGAGAAGAGTCCGGGGTGTTGCTCGCTCCGCGCCGGTGAGGACGCGGAGCGAGCACACGCAAGCGTTCACACGTGGTCAATCTCAGTGTCGACGGTCGCCGCCACCACCACGCCGTCCGCGGTCACGGTCACGGTCACGGTCGCGTCCACCACGGTCGCCACGATCCTGTCGGGGTTCGGGTTCGACATACCCTTCGGGTGGCTCCATCAGGGCCTTGCGGCTGAGGACAAGCTTTCCGTTGTCCTCGACGCGCAGCAGTTTGACGGTCACCACATCGCCGACCTTGAGCACTTCGTCCACCGTATTGAGGCGGCGGAAGTCGATCTGCGAGATATGCAGCAGTCCTTCTTTTCCGGGAATGATTTCGACGAAGGCGCCGAACTCGGCGATGCGCTTGACCGGACCGGTATAGATTTCCCCGGCTTCCGGCATCTGGGTGATGCGCTTGATGAGTTCGACCGCTTTCTCGGAATTCTCCGAATTGACTGCGGCAATGATGATGCGGCCGTCATCCTCGATGTTGATTTCCGCACCACTCTCGGCGACGATGGCCTTGATGTTCTTGCCGCCCGGTCCGATCACGGCGCCGATCATGTCGATGGGGACGTATATCGTGGTCAGGCGCGGTGCGTAACGCGACAATTCGGAGCGCGGTTCGCTGATGGTTTCGTTCATCCTCTCGAGAATGTGCATGCGTGCGTCACGTGCCTGTCCGAGAGCACGTTCCATGATCTCGAAATCGATGCCCTTGATCTTGATATCCATCTGGTAGGACGTGATGCCGTCCTTCGTGCCTGCGACCTTGAAGTCCATGTCACCAAGATGGTCCTCGTTGCCGAGGATGTCGGTGAGCACCGCGACCTCGTCGCCTTCCTTGATCAGGCCCATGGCCACGCCGGCGACGGCTTTCTTCAAGGGCACGCCGGCATCCATGAGGGCCAGCGAGCCCGAGCACACGGTCGCCATCGACGATGAGCCATTCGATTCGAGAACGTCGCAGAGCAGGCGCAGCGTATAGGAGAATTCTTCATTCGACGGAAGCATGTTCTTCAGCGCGCGTTCGGCGAGGTTGCCGTGACCGATCTCGCGGCGGCTGGTGAAGCCGAAGCGTCCCACCTCACCGACCGAGAACGGCGGGAAATTGTAATGCAGCAGGAAACGCTTGCGGTATTCATCCATCAGTCCATCGATGATCTGCTCGTCGGATTTCGTTCCGAGCGTGCAGCTCATCAGCGCCTGCGTCTCGCCGCGTGTGAACAGGGCGGAACCATGCGCGCGTGGGAGCACGCCGACCTCGCAGCTGATCGGACGCACGTCCGCCAGACCGCGACCGTCGAGACGCTGTCCCTTGTCGAGGATGGTGCGACGCATCGCGTCTTTCTCGAAGTCGTGCACGAAATGCTTGATCTTCCCTTCCATCTCGGGGAAGTCTTCCGCGAGCGCTGCCTGCACGTCGTCGTAGATCGCGTGGGTGCGTTCCGAACGTTCTTCCTTGCTGAGCACCGTGCCGGCAAGTTCGAGCATAGGGTCGTAGCAGAGTTCACGGACGCGGTCATCAAGACCTTCCGGGATTTCCGCGGCGAGGACCGCGATGCGGGGTTTGCCCGCTTCCTCGGCGAATTCACGGATGGCCTTGCAGATCGTGGCGATGTGCTGATGGCCGAATGCGAGGGCATCGAGCATGTCGCGTTCGGAGATTTCGAGCGCCTCGCCCTCGACCATGAGGATGGAATCCACCGTGCCGGCGAGCACGACCTCGAGGTCGGAGAGCTTTCGCTGCGAGCTGGTCGGGTTGATGACAAACGCACCGTGGACACGCGCGACGCGCACCTCGGCGATCGGACCTTCGAACGGGGCTCCCGCGATCATCAGGGCAGCCGAGGCTGCGGTGGCGGCGAGCATGTCGCCGTCGTTCTCCTGGTCGTAGGAATACACGGAGGCGACGATCTGCACCTCGTTGCGGTAGTTGTCCGCGAACATCGGGCGGATCGGACGGTCGATAAGGCGGGAGGAAAGGACTTCCTTCTCGGTAGGCTTGCCCTCACGCTTGAAAAAACCTCCAGGAATTTTTCCTGCGGCGGAGGTTTTCTCGCGGTATTCGCAGCTGAGCGGGAAAAAATCAAGCCCCTCGCGGGGGGAGTCTGCAAGCACGACTGTGGAAAGCACCATGGTTTCACCAAAGGTGATCATCACCGCACCGCTGGCCTGGCGCGCGAAGCGGCCGGTTTCCAGCGTGAGCGTGTTTCCATCGAGGTCGATTTCTTTTCTGAATGTCATAATTCTTCTTCTCTTTGTCTTCTATGTGCGGGATCCCGTCCAGGGGAAACCCAGGGTATGCCGTTGCGCGGGCAGGATTATTTGCGCAACTCGAGGTCCTTCACGACGGCGCGGTACCGGCTGATGTCGGTCTTTTGAAGATAGGCCAGCAGGCGGCGACGTTTGCCAACCATCTTCAGCAGCCCACGGCGGCTGTGATGGTCCTTTTTGTTTTGAGTGAAATGCGACGAGAGGCCGTTGATCGTATCCGTGAGGATGGCGATCTGCACTTCGGCCTTGCCGCTGTTCTTATCGTTCCCGCCGAAGCGGACGACCAGTTCCTGTTTGCGTTCCTTGGTCAGAGGCATGGGATGGACTCCTTGAAAAAAAGTAACCGTTGATTAAAATAAATCACTTGTTGATTCGCTGTTGTGTCCTGGAGAGATACTCCTTGGCAAAGATGATGTCGGACTCGATTTGCGCCGTGAGCTGTGCAACGCTGTCGAAACGGATTTCGTCCCGAAGGCGTTCGAGCAGTTCGACGCGCAAGTGCATTCCGTACAAATCGCCGGAACAAGTAAAAATATGAACTTCCAGTGAAATATGCACCTGTTGTGAAACAGTGGGCCGTCGCCCGATATTCATGATGCCCTCGTGCACTGCACCCCCGAAATGGGCGTGCACGACGTAGACGCCACAACGCGGAAGCAGTTTCTCCGGAGAGGACAGCTCGATGTTCGCGGTCGGATAACCGAGTTTGCCACCAATTCCCTCGCCACGCACGACCACACCTGCGATGTGGTAGGGACGTCCGAGAAAGGCGGCCGCGCGGCGTACTTTCCCTTCGGCGAGACTGTTGCGGACGGCGGTGCTGCTGACCTTGACACCGTCCATGAGCAGTTCGCCCACGACGGTAACGGATACACCATGCCGCTGTCCGAGTTCACGCAGCGCTTCGGCGTTCCCTTCCCTTCCCTTTCCAAATGCATGATCGACGCCAACGACGACCTGTGCGGCATGAAGCCTGCGCAGCATGTATTCCTGGAAGAACGTCGACGCGTCAAGCACGGAAAGGTCGCGGGTGAACGGCAGCACCAGGCAGGCGTCGAGCCCGGTGTTCCGCAGCAGCTCGATACGCTCGTCGATGGTGGTCAGCAAATAGGTCTGCTCGCCCTTCCGTCCGATGACCTCGCGCGGATGGGGATCGAATGTGAGAAGGAGCGAACGTCCCTCGATTTCGCGGGCGGCCTGCATGGTGCGTTCGATGATGCGCCCGTGCCCAAGGTGCACACCGTCGAACGTGCCGAGCGTGAGCGCGATCGGGGTGCCATGTGGTACTGCCTCGAGGCTACGATACACCTGCACGGGGCGGCTCCTTCGACCGATCGGACGACTGGTCCTTCTCACGTCCATACGTGGATATGTCTTCGATGCTCCACGCCTCGTCGACATCGAAATTGCCGATGGCCGTACGTCGGAGAGCGCTCAGATAGGCACCGCATCCGAGACGCTGCCCGAGGTCGTGTGCAAGCGAACGCACATAGGTTCCTTTCGAACAGTGCACGGAGAACGCCACCTCGGGGAGTGCGACCTCGTCGATGTCGAAGCGTTCGATCGTGACGGTGCGCGGACGGCGTTCCACCTCCAGGCCCTTCCGGGCCAGCTTGTACAGACGCCGCCCGTCTACCTTGACCGCGGAGTACATCGGAGGTAATTGTTCGATGTCGCCCAGAAAGACTTCAACTTCTGAACGGATACGTATTGCATCGATATTGCCGAGCGGACGGAGATCCTGCGGTTCGGTTTCCGCATCGTAACTCGGTGTGACGGCGCCGAGCATCATGCGGCCTTCATACACTTTCCCCAGTGCCTGAAAGGCGTCGATTTTTTTCGTCATTCCGGAGGAGCAGAGCACGAGAAGTCCTGTTGCCATTGGATCGAGCGTGCCTGCATGCCCGACTTTTTTCACACGGAGCGTGCCGCGCACTTTCTTGACGACATCGAAGGACGTCCATCCCTGTGGTTTGTCTACTAGCAGCACACCGCCTGCCGGGGCGCGGAACTGTTCGATGGTATTGAACCCCTGCGTCAACGCCCCTGCTCGTCCTCGTGAATCTTCTTGATCAGTTCCTCGATGCGTTCGACCTTGTCCAGGGTCTGGTCGATGAAGAAGCGCAGTTCGGGCGTGAACTTGATCCGGACCGAACGGCCGACGCCCATGCGCAATTCTTTCGCGTTGTCTTCGAGGAAGGCGAGCACCTCGTCATCGGTCTTTCCGGACTGAAAATGCGAGACGTAGATCTTCGCGATGCGAAGATCCGGTGTGACCATGACGTCGGTGACCGTGAGAAGGCCGTAGCCATCGGTTTCGATGTCCCGGGTCAGCGCCCGGCTGATTTCCTGCTTGATGAGCTGCGCGACGCGCTCTGTGCGAATGGACATGGCTTACTTCATCTGGTCCAGTGAACGTTTGACTTCCACCTGCTCGAACGACTCGACCACATCACCGACCTTGATGTCGTTGAAGCCGGCCAGGCTGATGCCGCACTCGAAGCCGCTCTCGACCTCGCGGACATCGTCCTTGAAGCGCTTGAGCGATTCGATCGAACCGGTGAACATGACAATGCCGTCGCGCAGCAGGCGGATCCGGCTGTTGCGGTTGATCTTGCCGTCCTGCACGTAGCAGCCCGCGATCGTACCCACCTTGGAGATCTTGAACACGTCGCGCACGAGGACGGTCGCGTTGACCTTCTCCTTGATCTCCGGACGCAACATGCCTTCAAGCGCGTTGCGCACATCCTCGATGGCGTCGTAAATGATTTCGTACATCCGGATATCGACGTCCTCGGTCTCGGCCAGCTTCCGGGCGTTGAGGTTCGGGCGGACGCGGAAGCCGATGATGATGGCATTGGAGGCGCTTGCAAGAAGGACGTCCGATTCCGAAATCGCTCCCACACTCTTGTGGATCACGTCGATGCGTACTTCCGCGTTCGAGAGCTTGAGCAGCGAATCGCTCAGTGCCTCGACGGAACCGTCGACATCGCCCTTGACAACGATCGGAAGATCCTGCACGCCGCCGAGCTTGATCTGCTCGGAGATGTCGTCGAGGGTTGTGCGACGCACACGGCGGAAATCCGATTCACGCTTGATCTGCTGGCGGTTCGTCGCCACCTCGCGAGCGGTGCGCTCGCCATCGACCACGGTGAAGTTGTCGCCCGCCTGCGGCGGACCATTGAACCCGAGCACCTGTACCGGCGTCGCCGGTGGGGCCTCTTCCACGCGGTTGCCGCGTTCGTCGAGCAATGCGCGTACCTTGCCGAACTCGTTGCCAGCGACGAACGAGTCGCCGACTTTCAGCGTGCCCTTCTGCACCAGTACCGTGGCCACGATGCCCTTGCCCTTGTCGAGCTCGGACTCAATCACCGTGCCGCGGGCCTCTCGTTCGGGATTCGCCTTGAGGTCGAGAATATCCGCCTCGAGCAGAATGCGGTCGAGCAGGTCTTCGATATTGATTCCTTCTTTCGCCGAAATCGGTACCGCGCCATACTTGCCGCCCCACTCCTCGACCAGCAGGCCGCGGTCGGCGAGTTGCTGCTTGATTTTGTCGAGGTTGGCGTCGGTCTTGTCGATCTTGTTGATCGCGATAACGATTGGTACGCGGGCCGCCTGTGCGTGACTGATCGCCTCTACGGTCTGCGGCATCACGCTGTCGTCTGCCGCGACCACGAGCACAACGATGTCCGTCACCTGGGCGCCGCGGGCACGCATGGCGGTGAAGGCCTCGTGACCCGGTGTGTCGAGGAACGTAATCTTGCGCTCGCTTTCCAGCGTGACCGTGTACGCACCGATATGCTGTGTGATGCCGCCGCTTTCGCCCGCAACCACATTGGTCTTGCGGATGAAATCGAGCAGCTTGGTCTTTCCGTGGTCGACATGGCCCATGATGGTGACGATAGGCGGACGCGTTTGCAGCGTCTCTTCCTCGTCCGCGACGTCGACCAGATCCTCATCGACCACCTCTTCGTATGCCTGCACCTCGAAACCGAATTCCGACGCCACCAGTTCGATGGTCTCCATGTCGAGTCGTTGGTTGATCGAGGCCATGACGCCGAGGCCGATAAGCGAACCGATCACCTGGTTGACACCCACATTCATGAACCCGGCGATTTCGCTCACGGTCGCGAATTCATGGATGCGCATGATCTGCTTGTCGCGCTCGTGCTGCTCGGACTCTCGCAGATGCTCCTCCTCGCGGCGGGCGCGCTTGCGTTTGCGCAAGGCGGAGCGTTGCGAAACCGGTCCCATGTCGGACATGGACGCGATGGTTTTCTTGATCGCACTGGCGACTTCGGCCTGATCCACCTCGCGCGGCCGGCCCTTCTTGGCGCGTTTCTTGCGAAGCTCTGCCTCGCTGCTTTCTTCGGTGCCACCCGGACGCACCACTTTCTTTTTCTTTTTCTTCTTGCGGCGCTGGGCTTCGCTTTCTCCGCCTTCTGCCGCGGTCTTTTCGTCTTTTTTCGCCTTGTCGCCACCTGGAGCCTGGTCGAGATCTATTTTCCCCATCACCGTCAGGCCGCGCATCTTGGGCATGCTTGCCTCGATGCTCAGATCGACTTCTTCTTTCTTTTTCTTGCGCGGCTCGGCCTCGGGCTGCGCCTTTGCTTCCTCCGCCGGAGGCTGTACGGTTTCTTCCTTTTTCGCTACCGGGGTTGCTTCAGCCTTCCGGGCAGGCGGCTTGCTGGTTTCTTCCGCGACCGGTGCGGTCTCGCCGGCTTCCGCGTCCTTGGCTTTCGCTCCGGCTGCCTTGGCTTTCGCTCCGGCTGCCTTGGCCTTCGCTTCGTCGTCCTTGGCTTTCGCTTCAACGGCCTTGGCTTTCGCTTCGTCTTCCTTGGCTTTCGCTTCGTCTTCCTTGGCTTTCGCTTTGACGGTCTCGGCTTTCGCTTTGACGGTCTCGGCTTTCGCTTCGGCGGTCTCGGTTTCCGCTTCGGCGGTTACCGGTTCGTCCACCGCGGCTTCTTCTGACGCGGTCGGTGCTTCCACGGTTTCGGGCTGGGCTGCGGGGGCCTCGGCTTGCTCGACAGGGGATTCGGGCTTTTTCTCTTCCGGCTTTTTCGTCACCTCGGGAGCGGGGCTGTCCGCCGCCTCCTCGGGATGCTCTTCTCCCCTGCGCTTGCGGTCAAGCTCGTCAAACTCCTTGCGCTTCCGGGCATGGCGTTCGGCGTCGGTCTTTTCCTTTTTGTAATGCTTCTCGATCAGTTCAAGCATGTCCGCGTCGATAGTGGACATGTGGTTCTTGACCTCAAACCCCCGTTTGGTCAGGAATTCCGTCAGCGTGTCGTGGGAAAGATTGAACTCTTTCGCAACCTTGTACAACCGTTTTTTGGTCTTGTTATCCGTCACTGCGATTTTGCCGGTACTGCGTGAAAAAAAAAGTGAATCAGGGCGGAAAGTCCGCCGGACCGCGAGACTCGACGCGGCTTATTCGTCGTCGGTAAAGGCCTTCTTCATCTCGACGACGATTTCGTTGATCTTCTCGATGCTGATGCCAGGAACCTTCGAAAGAAGATCCGACACCGGTGCGAGGATCACGTCATTGGCCGTATGATATCCGGCACTGACCAGGGTGTTGATCAGTTCCTCGCCGAATTCGGGAATGAACTCGTTGAGTTCGATTTCGTACTCCGCCATGGTCTTGGTGATTTCCTCGCCTTCCTTGACGATCTCGATGCGGAAAGCGGTGAGTTCCGATGCCAGACGAATGTTCTGTCCGTTGCGGCCGATCGCCAGCGAGGCCTGTTCGGTATCGACGTGCACCTTGGCGGTCATCGTGCTGCGGTCGATCCTGACGTCGATAAGTTTCGCCGGTGCCAGCGCCCGCTGGATGAACAGATGCGTGTCGTCGGTCCAGTTGATGACGTCGATGTTTTCGTTGTTGAGCTCGCGCACGATGGCATGGATGCGCACGCCTTTCATGCCGACGCAGGCGCCGACGGCGTCGATGCGGTCATCATGCGACTCGACGGCGACCTTGGCGCGTTCACCCGGCTCGCGGGCGATTTTCCGGATGGAAATCACACCGTCGTAGATCTCGGGAATTTCCTGTTCGAACAGTTTCTGGAGGAAAAGATTCGCGGCGCGGGAAACGATGACCATCGGCATGCCGCTGCCCTTGCGAACGACTTCCTTGATGACACAACGAATGACGTCGCCCTTGCGGTAGCGTTCCTTGCCGATCTGTTCCGATTTCGGCAGGATCAACTCCGTGCGATTATGGTTGATCAGCACGTCGTTGCGCCGGACCTGGTACACGTCGCCCACAACGATGTCACCGACCTTGTCGGAGTATTCGTCGTGAATGAGATCCTTCTCGATCTCCTTGATGCGCTGGTTGAGATTCTGCTTCGCGGTGGAAACCAGACGACGCCCGAACTCCGCGAGATTGATGATCTCGACATATTCCTCGCCGACCTCGAGTTCCTCGCCCGATTTCTCACGCGCGGTCACGATGTCGACTTGCATCGTCGGATCCTCGACCTCCTCGACCACTTCGCGGATGAGAAAAATCTCGATATCGCCTTTGTCCATGTTCACGACGATCTCGTAATTGGCTTCCGCGCCGTACTTCTTCTTGACCATCATGCCAAAGATGTCCTCGATCACCGAGATGAGGCGATCGCGGTCTATGCCCTTCTCGCGCACCATCTGGCTGAACGATTCAACGATTTCACTATTCATACTGCGGCTCATGATGCTCTCCTACATTGCGCAGAGTGTAAACAGGTCATTTGATTTCCTAGAGAACGGCGACGATAGTCGCTTTTTCCACGTGTTCGAACGGGACCGGAAGGCCACCCGCGCCTTGGCTGACAACAAGCTGCTCGTCGCTCGCATCGAGAATACGACCCTCGATCTGCCGTGCCTCGTCGGTCCCTTGAAGGATGAGTCGCACGGTGCGGCCAATGTGCCGGCGGTACTGCCACGGATAACGCAGGGGACGGTCAAGACCCGGAGAGGACACCACCAACTGGTAGACTCCTGTCAGAGAACCTGTCTCTTCTACCGCGGTGCCGATGCTTCGGCTCAGTTCCGCGAGCAGGTCTGCGGTGATGCCTTCCTCCGTGTCCACAAACACCTCGAGGATCTGCCGGCGTGCAAGCGGACGGAGTGAAAACTCCACCAGATGCGCACCAGCGGCTTCGACGAGGGCTTCGATATGGGATTGCAGTGACTCCGTGACTTCGGCCTGAGGTTCTGAAACTCCGTATAATAAAAAATGCGGGATTGGCCCCACATTCAGACTCGTAAATATAGACGAAAAAGATCTCACTTGCAATTGTCCGCAGGTCTTTTTTCTTTTGGAATCCAGCATTTTCGCCGTTATCACTTCGCGGATCACTCGAATGAACGCAGAGAAAGACAGTGTCCGACATATCCTCACCAACCGCCGCGCGCGGCACGAGTATCTCGTCCTGGAGACGCTCGAGGTCGGCATTGCGTTGCTGGGCACGGAAGTGAAGTCCGCACGCGCGGGGAAAATCAACCTGATGGATGCCTACGCCACGGTGCAAAACGGCGAGCTGTTCATGTACAACATGCACATCAGTCCCTTCGACAAAGGCAACATTTTCAACCACGACCCCATGCGTGTGCGCAAGCTCCTGGCCAGAAAAAAGGAAATCCGCAAGCTCGAGCAGAAGGTGAACGAGAAAGGATTAACGCTGATTCCCATGCAGCTGTACTTCCTAGGCAGACATCTGAAAATCGAACTTGGCGTCTGCCGCGGAAAAAAGACCTACGACAAACGGCACGCACTCAAGGAACGCGACACACGCCGCGATATGGAACGGCAGATGTAGCCAGCGAACGGCAGATGCAACGTACGGTAGATGTAACACGCCGCCTGGCAGAGCGCCGCATCGGATGTCCCGAGCGGACACAAGAACCGTGCAACCGTCAGGTGCACGCAATAACGAGAAGCACGCAATCGTGAGTACCATGCACTTTCCCCCGATCAACGAACAGATGGACGTCATCCGACGCGGGACGTCTGAAATCATTCCCGAGGAAGAACTTGTCCGCAAGCTCGAGAAATCCCTCGAAAGCGCTTCTCCCCTCAACATCAAGCTCGGCTGCGATCCGAGCCGTCCCGATCTGCACCTCGGCCATTCGGTGGTGCTGCGCAAGATGCGGCAGTTCCAGGACCTCGGCCACAAGGCCATCCTCATCGTCGGCGACTTCACCGGCATGATCGGCGACCCCACGGGCAAAAACAAAACCCGCCCTTCCCTCACCCTGGACGATACACGTGCAAATGGGCAGTCGTATTTCGAACAGGCCTCGAAAATACTTGACATCGACCATGTCGACATCCGATACAATTCCGATTGGCTGGCGCCGATGACGTTCGAAGACGTCATCAAGCTCGCAGCGCGCTACACCGTCGCGCGCATGCTCGAGCGCGACGAATTCGAGAAGCGGTACCGCAACCAGGAGCCGATCAGCATCCACGAATTCCTCTATCCCCTCGCCCAGGCGATGGACAGCGTGGCGATCCGCTCGGATGTGGAACTGGGCGGCACCGACCAGAAATTCAACCTCCTCGTGGGACGGGAAATCCAGCGTGAATACGGACAGGTGCCACAGGTGATTCTCACCATGCCCCTGCTGGAAGGCACCGACGGCGTCGAGAAGATGAGCAAGTCGCTCGACAATTACGTGGCCTTCAACGATACGGCCGAGGACATGTACGGAAAGACCCTCTCCATTCCTGACCCGCTCATCCTCCCGTGGTTCCGCCTCGTCACCGACACGCCGGACGAGCGCGTCGCGGAGATCGCCAGCGCCATGGAGCGGGGGGAAAATCCCCGGGATTTCAAGCGCGAGCTGGCCCGCACCATCGTTGCCGCGTACTATGACGCCCCGCATTCCCTGAAGGCGGAAGAGCATTTCGACCGTGTCATCAAAAACAAGATGGCCCCTGAAGATATTGATGTCTTTGAGCTTGCCAAAGACAGTGATACATTACTGCTTGATGTGCTCCTCGAGGCGGGTCTTGTTCAGTCCAAGGGAGAAGGCCGCCGTCTGATGCAGCAGTCCGCCGTAAGCATCGGCGACGACCGCATCACCGATCCGCTTTTCCCTGTGCCCGCCGGGGAGTGTATCGTCAAGGTGGGCAAACGCCGGTTTGTCCGCATCGTCCGTATCTGATCACCCATTTTTTTCACCCTCTCACCGGAGATTGCAATTGTTCGTACCCAAGAGAATCTACTTCACCAAAGGCGTCGGCCGTCACAAGGACTACCTGCAGTCGTTCGAGCTCGCCCTGCGCGATGCCGATCTGGAGCAGCAGAATCTCGTGACCGTGTCCAGCATCTTTCCGCCGAACTGCAAGATTATCAGCAAGAACGTCGGAGCGAAAGTGCTGCAGCCCGGACAAATCACCTTCGTGGTCATGGCCCGAAACGCCACCAACGAAGCGAACCGTCTGATCGCATCGTCCATGGGCGCCGCGATCCCGAACGATGGTACGACTTACGGATATCTTTCCGAGCACCATCCCTACGGCGAAACACAGAAAGTCGCCGGAGAATACGCTGAAGACCTCGCCGCCACCATGCTCGCCACGACGCTTGGCGTCGACTTCAACCCCGATCAGGCTTGGGACGAACGGGAGCAGGTGTACAAAGCCAGCGGCAAGATTTTCAAGTCCTTTAACGTGACCCAGTCCGCCGAAGGGCGCCTCGGCCTCTGGACCACAGTCCTTGCCTGTGCCGTCCTTCTTCCGGATTGACACTGTCCCCCCCCCAGGAATAAAAAAAGGCTGCCTCACGGCAGCCTTTTTTTGTGGTGACGAACACGTATTCAACGGATGGAAGCGATCACCACGGCATACTCAACCTTCCGCAAAAAGGACGTTTGTGCCCTCGTATTCCTGAATGCGTTCTCTGAGCGCTTCGGGAACGCGCGCGGGACGGTTGCTCTTTTCGTCGACATGCACAAAGACATGCTCTGCGCGCGCCGCAGCGGTACCGTCGGCCTTTCGCGCGACATGCTCGAAGGCGATGCTTGAATTCCGCACCTGCACGATGCGTGTGAGGATGGTGAGTTCCTCGTCGAAGACGGCCGGTGCGAAATAGTCGCAGGCGTTGCGCACGATGAAGAACCTGTCGTGCGTGACGAAGGTCTCTTCATCGACCGGGATACCGATCGCGCGGATGTACTCGACTCGCGCTTCCTCGAAGAAATAAAAATAGGCCAGGTTGTGCACGACGTTCATGCGATCGACGTGATGGAAACGCACGCGGATGGGATGGCGGTGGCGAAACTGGTCGTCTGTCATATGCTTGTCCTCATCATCGAGTGGATAATCAGTCCAGAACCGTGCGGCACACTTCGATCGCGCGCTCGACGGCGTCTGTGTCGAGGTCGAGATGGAACACGGCACGGAGGCTGTCGCCCGTGCCCATTCCGATTTCGACACCTTCGGCGTGCAGGCGACGCTGCGCCTCGGTGGCGCGCATGGGACCCCCGGCGAAATCCAGGAGAACCATGTTGCTTTGCACACGTGCGCGGTCGATGCCGAAACTCTGCATCCCGGACAGCGCCTCCGCGAAACTTCGGGCACGAGCGTGATCCTCCGCGAGCAGCGAAAGATGATGCTCGACGGCATGCAGCGCGGCGGCCGCGAGCATTCCTGCCTGCCGCATGCCTCCACCAAAAATCTTTCGGTACTTGTGGGCTTTCGTGATCAACATCTGCGTGCCCAGCAGCATGGAGCCCACCGGCGCGCCGAGTCCCTTCGAAAAACAGATCGAGATGGAATCCACCGTCTCCCCGTAATCACGCAGGGGCGTGCCCGACGCAATGTGGGCGTTCCAGATGCGCGCTCCGTCGAGATGCAGTCCCATGCCGTGGGCATGGCACGCCGTCCGGAGGTCTCGCATGGCTTCCACGGGATATAACGTTCCACCCATCCGGTTATGAGTGTTTTCTATACATACGAGGGTGCTGCGGGGATAGTAGTAGGCGTCGGGACGCACGGCCGAGGTGACGTCCCCGGGATGGAAGACGCCCAGCGTCCCTGCGACGGGATGCAGCTGCACGGCGGACATCATCGACGGCGCGGCGGTTTCGTAATTAAAGATATGGGATTCCTTTTCGACGATCACCTCGTCGCCGGGCTGCGTCCAGGCCTTGATCGCGAGCTGGTTGCTCATGACGCCCGTGGGGACGAACAGGCCCGCTTCCTTGCCGAACAGCGCAGCCATCTGGTCCTGGAGAAGGTTGACCGAGGGATCTTCGCCGTAGACGTCGTCGCCCAGGGGCGCGAGCATCATTGCCCGTTTCATGTCCGCAGTGGGAAGGGTCACCGTGTCGCTTCGCAGGTCGATCATGTTCATTTCGTCGTAAGGTATCTGATGTGTGGAAGTTGCCGGTGCGTCCGCAGCCGGCGTTCATTTTTTGTAGTATGCCGAGATGATGGTGAACAGCAAGAGGAAGCCGGCCATGACCGTCAGGCCCAACGGCAGCCAGTCGCCATGGGTCGTGTAGAACGTGCGATCGCTGCGCAGTGGGAGGTCGCGCACAATGCCGGTGCGGGAGTACAGTTCCGTCTCGTCGCTGACGCGGCCATAGGGGTCGATAAAGCAGCTGATGCCGTTGTTCGCGCAGCGCGCGACGGCACGCCGGTTCTCGATCGCCCGCAGGACGGTGTAGCGCTGGAGTTGATAGGGACCCGAGGAATTGCCAAACCATCCGTCGTTGGTGATCACGCCGAGCATTTGCGCGCCGCGGTCCACGAACCCCGCCACGAAGGATGGATAGAGCGTCTCGTAACAGATCATCGCCCACACCCCGACATCCCCTCCGGAAGTGTGCAGCGTGAAGACAGTTGTGTCATTGCCTACGCCCCAATTGCTGATGCCCACGCCCCAGCTCAGCACGTCCTGCATAAACGGCAGGGCGTCAAGATACGGGATCCGCTCAGACAGCGGCGTGAGACGCGACTTGTGGTAGATCTGCGGGGCGGGATCGCGGGGCTGCAGCAGCAGCGCGGCGTTGAAATCATGATATCGGATATCCGAATCCTGTATGCGTCTCGCGCTCGCGGGCGCGGTCGCCGGGTCGTCGTAGAACACCGTATGCGGGAATCCAGTCAGCAGTGGCACGCCCACGCTGTCGACATGACGGCGCAGCCAGGCATACTCCTCGTAATAACTCGCCTGAAGCAGACGGAAGGGGATGGCGGTTTCCGGGAGCATCGCGAGATCGGGACCGAAAGCGGCAAGGGAGTCGTAGAGGGCGATCAGTCCCCGCAGCTTGCCCATGGGCGTCTCGCCTTCTCCCCACTTGTCGTAGGGATCGACATCGGGCTGGAGGACGGCAACCTTGATACTCCCCGGCTCAGGGCCGTCGGCGGCGGCATCCGCCTGCGCATCCGCAAGCACCAGGGCACCGTGCACGCCCGGGAGCACGAGCAGCAGGAGCAGCGTCGCTACCGCAGTGACGAACCGCCGGCTGAGAAGTGTCCACTGTCCCTGCCGCCATCGGCGCTGGAGATGGAAGACAAGCGCATTGACCGAGGCGACCCAGAATGTGATGCCAAAGGCGCCCGTGACGGTGATAAATTGTATGCTCTCGATGTTGTATGTCTGTGTGTTGGCAAGGAGCAACCACGGGAAGGACAGTTCCTGCAGCTGTACCAACCACTCCCAGGACGTCCAGATGACAGGAAACGCCGCGATGCTGAACACCGGCCCCATCCGCCGCCGCAGACTGCCGTAGACGAGAGCGGGAACCATGAAGAACAACGGATGGATGAAGTTGACGAGCACACCTGCCATCTTGAGCCAGGGATCGTCGCCCCACCAGCCGCTTATCCACCAGATTGTGCCGGCATTCGCAACCAGGAAGGTTACATAGCTCCAACGGAACACCGCGCGCCAGTCACGCAGATCATCGAGAAGCGCAAGGAAAGGGACGAGCGCAACGAACGCAGTCACTCCCGAGGGAATGGGAGGAAAAGCCAGCGCAAACAACACGCCGGAAGAAACGGCCAGAAGCATGCGCTTCCCTGTGCTCCGGCTCCGGTCGTCGTCGTACCTGAGCGCCCCGTGGCGCGTGATGACCTTCATCGCTCTCCTGTCTGTTGTTTCGCAACTTCACCTTCACGCCTCACCCTCCACAGCCTCCAGGTCCGCGCTGCCCACTCGTAACCGAAGATCACCGCTGCGGCAATCCCGCTACCCAGCACAGCACCTCCGAGGAGATCCGATGGATAGTGGACGCCCACATACACGCGGGAAAAGGCGACCAGCGAAGCCCAGACCAGCATATACCATTTCGCCTTCGGCCAGAAATGCATCACCAGCACCGCCATGGCGAAGTTGTTCGTTGCATGCGAACTGGTAAAGGATTTGCCTCCTCCGCAGCCGACCAGCAGCCGGACATGTTCGAGTACATGGCACGGTCGCAAACGTTCGAAAAGTGGCTTGACAACAAAGCTGCTGATCTGGTCGCTGAGAATGATGGTCACGATCAGCAGCAACACGGTAATAACCCCGCGCCTCTTCCCGAACCACATCAGGGAAAGCAACACCACGGTATAAATGACATACCAGTTTCTGACTTCGGTAATGAACACGAAAAACCAGTCGAACACCGGATTCGCAATCGCTTCGTTGCCCCATCGAAAGAACATGAGGTCTATGCTATAAAGCCATTCTATCAAGTGTATTTATCACTCATGCTTTGATGTTAATTATATGTCGTGCCGCGTCGTTTTCGCAGCCATGTCAGCAGCCCCCATACAATGAAGGCGAGGACAACGATGCCGGTGACCACGAGGCTGTAGGTGTCGAGATACTCCCGGATCAAACGCCAGTTGTCCCCGACCACATAGCCGAGATAGAGAAGAATGCTGCTCCATACCAGCGCGCTGATTGCGGACAGCAGCGTGGTCACGGTCAGATTCAGTTCCGACATACCGGTGACGAAGCTGATCACGGCCCGCGTTCCGGCGAGAAAGCGATTTCCGATCACAACCCAGTAGCCATACCGTCGGAACCAGATTTGCACCTTGTAAACGAGCTTGATGGACACAAAGGGAATTTTGCCTGTCTCCAGCACACGATCGCCTAACTGATCCCCGATCCAGTACATGGCCATGAAGCCGAGGGTGGATCCTGCCGTTGCAAGCAGGAGCGTGATCACGACGCTACCGGTGCCAATCGCCACAAGGGATCCGGCGAACACTATCACGACGTCGCTCGGGAACGGGGGAAAAATATTCTCGATAAATGATATCGCAAATACCGCAACATAAATCCAGACGATGTCGACCTGCGAGAGATATGCAATCAGCTGCTCGAGCATGGCGCCGTCAGTCCCTCATTGTCAGGAGGACAACGGCGTGGGCTTCGATCCCTTCCCCCCTGCCCGCGAACCCCAGGCGCTCGGCGGTCGTGGCCTTGAGCGAGACCGCGTCCTGATCGATACCCGCAGCGATCGCAATGCGGGAGCGCATCTCGGGCTTGTATGGCAGGATCTTTGGGCGTTCCAGAATGAGCGTAATGTCGATATTCCCGATCTGGTATCCCCGTTCATTCACGAGCCCAACACAGTGCCGCAGCAGGTCCAGGCTCGAGGCACCGCGCCAGGCAGCGTCCGTATCGGGAAAGTGCTCGCCGATATCACCCAGCGCCAGCGCTCCGAGAAGGGCGTCGCAGAGCGCGTGCAGGAGGACGTCGCCGTCGGAGTGGGCGACCGTCCCGAACTCGGAGGAGATAGTCACACCGCCGAGCACAAGCGTTTCTCCTTCCGCCAGGCGATGGACGTCATAGCCGAGACCGATTCTGAATGGCTGTTTCATTCGCGGCGGTACCTTCTCAAATGCGGTTGTGGTTTATCATGATGAACCGTCGTCAAAAATACGTTCAGACGGGGTAAGGAAAAAGTATTTCACAACTGCGGTATACTCTCTATCTTGGTTTTTTTGCACAGGAAACGAAATACCGACATGCAGCGACGCACATTCCTGAAATCCACCGCCGTAGCCGGCACCGCGACATTGCTTCCCTGGCGGGTCCGCGGAGGCAGTGTCCCATCCGCCGCCGAACCGCCTTCCGACCAATGGCTGCAAGACGCCGTGGCGGCGGCGATGACGCTCGGCGCCGAATCCGCATCCGCGCTATTTGTTTCCCAGCGACGACAGAGCATCCAGTTGCGCAAGCAGGACGTCCATTCCATCTCCGATGACGAAGGTGCCGGGATCACGCTTACGGTCCGTGTCGGCGCTGCCATGGCATCCGCATCCTTACCGGCCGGCCGGAAAGGTTCACCTGGTGACTTCGCGCGTCTGGCCATCGATGCGGCAAAGCTGCCATCCTCCGGTATTCGAAGAGACAACCCGCCGAAGGAAGACACGCTCCCGGATGTCGACCGCATCGATCGAATCACACACGTGGACCGCCCCCCCGAAGGTGCGCCGGAAGCTGGGCGCTGGGTCCCTGCAGGACTCGAGGATCCCTTCCTGGTCCCATGGGACGAGCGCATTGCCTTCCTCCGAGGACTGACTTCCACCGCGCTAAAGATGCCCCATATCCCCTCCGCGGTAGCCAACCAGTTCATGCAAAAACGTGACAGCCTGTTCGTCGACAGCGCGGGCAGCCGTATCGAGCAGACTCAGTATGCAACCTATGTCAATTTCGCGGTCACTGCCTTTCACCAGCAAAAGCGGCTGATCGACACGCGCACAAGCGAGCGCGAGGCGCAGATGACGGATTGGAATGGCGCAACGGCAAACATGGTGTCCGAACTTGAAACCGCCATTCAGGAAGCACAACGATTGCAGCAGGCGGATCCTGTCACGCAGGACAGTTACGATCTGGTTGTGCATCCTTCGCTGCTTTGGAACATTCTGTTCGAGACGCTGATCCCCCATCTCGATCCGCGGCAGCTGCTCGAGCTCGACGGACGTGCCCCAGCCGACCGCTGGCTCACGCTGGCGAAACTCAACGAGCGCCCGCTGCGCAGTCCAGCGCTCCGGCTTTCCTGGGACCCGACATTGCCGGGCGGACTCGCGACCTGCGGATGGGACGATACCGGACGAGTCGCACAGAAACGTCAGATCCTCGATGCGAACGGCGGCCTGCAGGCCGTCCCCGTTTCGCCGGATCTGCTCGCGGTCGATGAGACCTATGCCGCTCTCCCGGGTATGTCATTTTCCCGTGCGACCGCGTGGAACGTTCCTCCGACCGTCGCCATGCCGAATGTGGTCCTGGCGGGCGGTCCGGGAAAAACCCTCGACGGCCTCGTCGCCGGAGTGGATAACGGTTTGCTTGTCAAGGGACGCGGCACCGTCGTCACGAATCCTGCAAAGACCGTGTTCCGCGTGCGACCCCAGGTCGCGTGGATGATCCGCGGCGGCAGAATCACCGAGATGGTGCGGGATGTGGAGATCGAGACATCCACCGAGCAGTTCTGGAACGCGCTCGAGGAAGTCGGGCGCGCGGAGGACCAATTTCTCGGCGGCGATCTCTTTCCCCATCGCGCCTTCCCGCTTTGGGACACCCCCTTCTCGGTCTCCACACCACCGGCCCTGTTCCGTCGCATTCCTGTTTATCGCACGGAGGGACGTCCATGATTGATCGCACAACCATAGAGAACCTGCTCGCAATCGCTGTGCAGGCAACGGGAGCGGACGAAGTCTTTGCCTCGCTGAGCGCGACGGACGTGACATCCCGCAGCCTGGCCGGACGCCGGCTCGGGCAGCCGCATCGCATGGAAAACGTCACGTTGTCCATAACCGTCCGCGCCGGCAAGCGCTATGGCCAGGCAAGTGCAAACGTCTCAGGCGAAACCGAAATCCAGGCCCTGGTACAACGCGCGATCGACATCGCCAGACGCATGCCGGATGTTCCTGAAATCCTGCCGTTCCCTGGCACATCCACATCCCCCCCGGAATCACCCATGTTCGTGGCGGAAGGTGGCAACTCCGCCTGGCAGCGCCTTGACGCCGCCGTGGTCGAACTCCGCGAGAACGCGACCACACGAGACATGACTGCCTTCGGCAACATGTCGCTTGCGGAGAATATTCTTGCGCTGGCCTCGTCGAATGGTCTGTTCCTGCTGCAGCGCTCCACACTCGGCCATGCGCAGTTCCGCTGCTTCACGGCGAATGGCCGAAGCACGGGCTTCGACGAACGGTACCATGTCGACAGCGGGGAGCTGCAGCCCGGGAAACTTCTCCGCTCCGCGGCAGACACCTGCGCGGCATGGGAAGATCCGATCGAGATCCCGCCCGGCCGCATCACCACGATTTTCGAGCCGAGGGCTCTGGCCGACATGCTGCGACCGATGCTCGCGCAGTTCTCCACCCGCGCCATCGCGCTGGACCAGAGTTTTCTGCGTCGCATGGACGGCAGTTCCTTTCTCGGAATCACCATGTTCGATCCCCGCGTGACGCTGCATTCCGATCCGTGGGACACCCGCATTCCGTCGCTGCCCTTCACACCCGACGGGGAGATGGTGCGCGTCGAACAATGGGTGAAGTCCGGCGTTATCTCGCAGCTGGTTGCCGACCGCTTCGAGGCGAACGAAGCAGC
>JAGTUZ010000245.1 GCA_018224415.1 Bacteroidota bacterium
AGCCTGCCCGCGAGCACGGAGGTCACGCACTGGAACCTCAACGACAACACGCTCGAAGGCTTCCGCTGCACCGACGTGCACGCTTTCTCCGTGCAGTACCACCCCGAGGCCGCGCCGGGTCCCCACGACTCGCGTTACCTCTTCGAACAATTCACCGCGCTGATGAAGAAATGATCGCGCTCTTGCACTATTCCATTCACACTTTTCCCCTGCAATTCCATGCCGCGTCGTAACGATATCGAATCCATTCTTATCATCGGGGCCGGACCCATCGTCATCGGACAGGCCTGCGAATTCGACTATTCCGGCACACAGGCCGTGCGGGCGCTTCGCGCCGACGGCTTCCGCGTGATCCTGGTGAATTCGAATCCCGCCACGATCATGACCGACCGCAACCTGGCCGATGCGACCTATCTCGAACCGATCACGCCCGACATCGTTGCATCGATCATCGAGAAGGAGCGCCCCGATGCGCTGCTGCCCACGGTGGGCGGACAAACAGCGCTCGACACGGCCGTCGCACTGTACGACCGTGGCGTTCTGGAGAAATTCGGCGTCCGGCTCATCGGCGCCGACGTCACGGCCATCCGTCGGGCGGAGGACCGCAGCCAGTTCAAGAAAGCGATGGACGAAGTCGGCATCGATACCGCGCGCGGCGATTTCGCGCGCAGTATGGAGGAAGCCATGTCGCTGATCGAGCAGGTCGGTTTCCCCGCCATCATCCGTCCCTCCTTCACCCTCGGCGGCACGGGCGGCGCCATCGCCTACAACATCGACGAGTACCGCGACCTTGCCAAGCGGGGACTGGACGCCAGTCCCATCTCGGAGATTCTCATTGAAGAGTCCATGCTCGGCTGGAAGGAATTCGAGATGGAAGTCGTGCGCGATTCGAAGGACAATGCCATCATCGTCTGCGCGATCGAAAACCTCGACCCCATGGGCGTGCACACCGGCGACTCCATCACCGTCGCGCCTGCGCAGACGCTCACCGACGTTGAATACCAGGAGATGCGCAATGCGTCCATTCTCTGCCTGCGGACCATCGGCGTGGACACGGGCGGATCAAACGTACAGTTCGCCGTGCATCCTGACACCGGGCGCATGGTGATCATCGAGATGAACCCCCGCGTCAGCCGCAGCTCGGCCCTCGCCTCCAAGGCCACGGGCTTCCCGATCGCAAAAGTAGCGGCGAAGCTGGCCGTGGGTTACACGCTCGACGAACTCACCAACGACATCACCGGCACCACCGTCGCCGCGTTCGAGCCGAGCATCGACTACGTCGTGACCAAGGTGCCGCGCTTCGATTTCGAGAAATTCCCCACGGCCGAAGGCATTCTCGGTGTGCAGATGCAGAGCGTGGGCGAGGTCATGGCCATCGGTCGCACGTTCCGCGAAAGCCTGCAGAAGGCGTTTCGTTCGCTGGAAGTCGGACTCGACGGTCTCGAACCCAAGCCGGGCGAGGGACGCGCGCTCGACATGCGCAAAATGCGGTACGCCACTGCCTTCCGTCTGCTGAAAGTATGGAAGGCCTTCGAGACCGGTTCGACCGTGGAGGAAATGTACGAGCACACGCGCATCGACCGCTGGTTCCTCCGCCACATCCGCGCCCTCGCCCTCGACGCCGACGCTGTGGCACTGCGTCCCGACTCTGCGGAACACCATTCCGCCGCCACGGAACTGCGTGCCGGCGCCGACGCCAGTCTCTCCTCGCTCGACGCCGAGGTCATGCGCCGGCTCAAGCAGAACGGGTTTTCCGACCGCCAGATCGCACGGCGTCTCGGCACGGGCGAAGACGCGGTGCGCGAACGCCGCAGACAACTGGGGGTGACGGCCGCATTCAAGCAGGTCGATACCTGCGCCGCGGAATTCGAGGCGCAGACGGCGTACTGCTACGGCTCGTACGACGAGGAAAATGAAATGACGCCTCTCTCCGGAAAGAAAGTGATGATCCTCGGCGGAGGACCGAACCGCATCGGGCAGGGTATCGAATTCGACTACTGCTGCGTGCAGGCGGTGTTTGGTCTGAAGGAAATGGGGTTCCAGACCATCATGGTCAACTGCAATCCTGAAACCGTGTCGACGGATTTTGATATTTCCGACCGGCTGTATTTCGAACCGCTGACCTTTGAGCATGTGATGAATATCGTCGACTTCGAGAAGCCCGACGGCGTGCTTGTACAATTCGGAGGTCAGACTCCGTTGAATATCGCGCAACGGCTCAAGGACGCCAACGTACCGATTTACGGTACCTCGCCCGAGGCCATCGACCTTTCGGAGAACCGCGAGAAATTTGGCCGCATCCTCGATGAACTGCAGATTCCACGACCGGAATACGGGACCGCCTTTTCCGAAGACGAAGCAGCAACCATCGCCGGGCGCATCGGCTATCCGGTGCTGGTGCGTCCTTCCTACGTGCTTGGCGGACGCGGGATGCAGATCGTCTACAACAGCGAGGCGTTGAAAACCTACGTCCGCCAGGCGGCCGTGATTTCCGCTGACCAGCCGATTCTTGTCGACGCCTTTCTCGAAGACGCGTTCGAATTCGACGTCGATGCCCTCTGCGACGGCGAGGACGTGTTCATCGGCGGCATCATGCAGCACATCGAAGAAGCCGGCATTCACTCAGGTGACAGCGCGTGCGCGATTCCTCCCTACCACCTCCTGCCCGAAGCGCGCCGTGCCATAGAGGGCTACACCCGCCAGCTCGCGCTTGCGGTCAACACCATAGGACTGATCAACATCCAGTTCGCCATGAAAGACGGCACGGTTTACGTGCTCGAGGTCAATCCGCGCGCCAGTCGCACGGTGCCCTTTGTCAGCAAGGTGATCGACATTCCCCTCGCAAAACATGCCGCGCAGCTCGCCTCCGGTGCCAAGCTTCGGGATCTGCACCTGCAGCGCTACCAGGGCAGCGAACTCATCGCGGTGAAGAAACCCGTCTTCCCCTTCAATAAATTTCCCCGCCAGAGCGTCTTTCTATCTCCGGAAATGAAAAGCACGGGGGAGGTGATCGGTCTCGACACCGGCTGGGGCGCTGCGTTCGCGAAGGCGGAGATCGGCGCAGGCAACCGCCTTCCGCTCGATGGCAACGTCTTCATCTCCGTCAACGACGCCGACAAGGCGGAGATCCTCACCATTGCCCGCGACTTCACCGAATTGCCGTTCACGCTCTATGCCACACGCGGCACGGCCGCGGTGCTGCGCGACAACGGCATCGCCTGCGAGGTGGTCAACAAGGTGGTTGAAGGACGTCCCCACGTCGTCGACGCCATCAAGAACGGAGACATCCATCTCGTCATCAACACGCCGCTGGG
>JAGTUZ010000246.1 GCA_018224415.1 Bacteroidota bacterium
ATCGATGATATACGATACTTCTTCACATCCGACACGATCCAGGCCGCGATGGGTGATCAGCTCCGTCTCTTTGCCGAGCGCTTCCGCGGCGCAGGATGGCCCGAATCCACCCTCGCATTTCGTTTCCAGGTATGGCGAGCACTCGACGGATCGCTCGTCGCGGACACGACGCTCGCCCCGACAACATTTCCGACAGACAGCGCGGATGTCTGGACGCTTACCTTCGCCCTGAACGACGTCGCCGGCGCAGCTGTGTATCTCACGCTGGGCATCACGGGCACGGGTGTGAGCGCCGACGAAGTATTGATCTACCGCAAATACCTCGACATAACGGACGTGGAAAAGGGCCCCGGCGAGCCGCGCGCATCGGCGCCGCGTCCCGAAGGCATCGCGTTGCGCACCTACCCGAATCCCGTGACGGACGTGCTGCGCATCGACTGCGATACCAGAGGCGTGACTCGGGCGATAATCACGCTGCACGATGTGTTCGGGCGTACCCTCCGGACCATCGAGGCTGAAGTTCCGCAGGGACGAGGTACCTACCAGATCGATACACGTTCGCTCGTGCCGGGCATGTATTACATCTCCGCGGTCGCGGGGACGCGGAAAACCATCGCACCGCTCGTTGTGATCAGATAACGCGGCGTGTGTGTTCAACGGCATGGCCTGCGGCGTCCCGACGAGGGACGTCGCAGGCCATGGAAATGCCGCGGTCGGCTCATTGATAAAAAAGTACGAAAGGTGTAACATGACTACATACATCCGAGATGCGATCATGCGGAACCCGATACGACAACGGGGGGCGGGATACCCGGCGGCTGCGATTGTCCTCCTTGCCGCGCTCTTTTCCTCTATGCTTCCCGCTTGCGACGAAGAGCCTCCGGTGGTGATCGAGCAGCCCGGATACCCAGGGCAATTGCGCATGGCGGTGGAATACCGGAGCAGTTTCGAGCTCGGCATGCGCTGCGGTTCCGCAGACACCGCGCGGCCGATCGTGCTGCGCATCCACTGCGAGCCGCGGAATCTCACGTTTTCCTTCACATTGTTCGGCGCCGATACCATCGTGGTGCTGCGCGGAATGCGCAAGGCCACGAACTATCACATTTCACTCGCGCGGCGGGAGGGCGGCACGACACGCGACTCCCTGCCGCCGGTCGAGGTGAGCACACTCGGCCTCTCCGCGCGCGGATTCCGCTGGGAGGAATTCCGCATCGGCGAGCCGCCATCGATAATGAACGATGTATGGGTGGCAAACGATTCGTGTATCCTTGCAGCCGGAATGGGTATGGGTGATCCATCCCTCGGACCGGCCAAACTCACCGAGCTTGCCCGCTGGGACGGTCGTCGCTGGCATACGGAGCGGACATACGATTTCGGAGGTGAACTGACGGCCGTCTTCGGCTTTTCGGAATCGGATATCTGGGTGGCGAATTCGCATGCATTCCATTACGACGGCAAGAAGTGGACGAATGTCAGCAAACAATTTGGTGCTTACGCGCAATGGTATTTCCGCGATATCTGGGGCGACCGACCCGACAATGTCTGGTTCGTCGGGGCCAGGGGGTCCATCATGCACTGGGATGGCGTGAAATTGACGACGATGAACAGAGGTCCCGACGTGACCTTCTATTCGGTCGCGGGCAGTGGCGACAGTGTCGCGTACGCGGTTTCCTGGTTTTACCCGCCATACACCGGCCACCTTTGGCGATACCGGCGGGGCGTCTGGTCCGTCTGGATGACGCTTGAAGGGCGCAACCAGACCGAGGCCAACATGAAGTATCACATGAAGACGTTCCTTATTCACGGTGGGGCGCTCTGGTGCGACGAAACCGGTGATCTGCTTGTTGGAGGAAAGTATCTCTACTCCTGGCATGCGGAGAGATGGCGCATGGTCGAGGCGCTCGAGGGGAACGAGATCAGCTACCAACCACCCTATCATGGGATCAATTCGATATCCGGGAACAACTCGGCCGATTACGTCATGCTCGCCGGCTATGGTATGGTGTATCACTACAACGGCCAGGATTTTTCCCTCGAACGGGGGTACTGGAATCCCGCGGACCCACACGCGTGGGTGGGCGCGCACATCTCGATGTCAGGCAACACGGTCTGCGTTGGCGCGACGATATCCGATCCGATCAATCGGGCCTTCGTTGTCGTTGGGCGAAGGTGAAAGATGAGCTATTGAGTTGAGGGGGGGGGTGGAGCATGGCGTGCGGAATCCGTATGTTCGGGTATGCGATTTCCGAGGAGATATTCGACACGCAGCTACCTGCTGATCATGATCGCCTGCTACGCGGTGTGGGTGCCGCTGTATTACCTGACGGGGTGGATCGGGGAGTTGCGCGGCGCGGCGTTTGATCCCGCGCTGGCGGTGGACGCCGGCTGGCCGTTCGTGCCGCAGGCGGTGTTCGTGTACCTGATCGCCTACGTGATCATCCTCGCGCTGTTCGCCGTGCGGCGCGAGCCGGCCTTTCTCAACCATGCGTATCTGAATTTCATCGTGATGAATCTCGCGGCCTTCCTGCTCTTCGCGCTGCTGCCATCGATGGGTCCCGAACGCACCGCGCTTCCGGCCGATGCGTCTGCGATCCTGTCGTTCATGTTCCAGCTCGACGCGCGCTGGAATGCCTTTCCCTCGCTGCACGTGGCCAATCCGACGCTCATCGCCCTGCTGGCGCTGCGCGAACGCGGCGCCGACGCCCTCAGCCTCACACTGCTCTTCGTCGCTATCGCCATCGCCGTCGCCACCCTGCTCGTGCGGCAGCACTACCTCCTCGACGTCGTGGGGGGGATGCTCCTCGCGGGGGTCGTGTTCGGTGCGCTATGGTCGACCAGGAAGAGTTACGCAGATTTCACAGATTAGCACGGATTTCACAGATGTACGCAACGAGAAAGGGCATCCTGTGGATGCCCTTTCTCGTTGCGAATAATCCGCGTAATCTGCGTAACTCTTCCTGGTCAGTCCAGCGGCGCTTTCAACGGCACGAACGCGGTTTCCTTGCTTTGGAACTTGATGCGCAGGAGCACGGATTCGCCATCGTCGAGGGATGCGACGAATTTCCTGAAGTCGCCGACGGAGTTGATGTCCACGCGCTGGCCCTTGCGGATGGCCTCGAAGATCACGGCCCCACGCGGCAACCGCGCCTCGGCGGCGGGAGAGTTGCGCTTGACGTTGTCGATCATGACGCCCTTTTCGATCTCGAAGGTCTTTTTTGCTTCGGGAGTGAGCGGCGAAACCGTGAAACCGGATTTCTCGAAGGTCGCCGGGGCGGCCTTGTCCGCTTCCACCTCGATTTCCTTGTCGTCGGTTTCGGCGACGGTCTCGTCGGCGGAACGCGCCTTGAGCTTCACGGTCTTGGTGATGTACTTGCCGTCGCGCCAGATCTTCAGCTCGACGCTTTCGCCCGGGTGCTTCATGCCCACACGGGCCTGCAGCTGGTTGGCGCTTTCGACGGGCTTGCCGTCCACCGCCACGATGACGTCGCTGTCCTTGACACCCGCGGCCTTGCCCGCGCCGTCCTCGACCAGGCTCTGCACGAACACGCCCTTGAACACGTCCATGCCCAGCGCCTCGGCAGTCCTGGCATCCAGGTCGCCGATGCGGATGCCGATGTATCCGCGTTCGAACTTCCCGTCACGGATCAGCGACTGCGCCACGGTTTTTGCGAGGTTGATGGGCACGGCGAAGCTGTAACCAACGAAGGTGCCCGACATGCTGCCGGCGATGGCGGTGTTGACGCCGATCACCTGTCCGTTGAGATTGACCAGCGCGCCGCCGCTGTTGCCGGGATTGACCGCGGCGTCGGTCTGGATGAAATTCTCGATGCCGCCGAAACCCTGGCTGTCGCGCAGGATGCCGATGTTGCGGCTGATGGCGGAAACGATGCCGGCGGTGACGGTGGAATTGAGACCGAGCGGATTGCCCACGGCCATCACCCATTCACCCACCTTCACCTCCTCGGAATTGCCGAGCGCGGCGGGCGAGAGTCCGGACGCATCGATCTTGATCACGGCGATGTCGGTGTATTCGTCCTCGCCGATCACGCGCGCGTCGAATTCCCTGTTATCGTTCATCGTGACCGTGATGCCGTCTTCGATGGCGTTTTCCACGACATGACGGTTGGTGAGAATGTAGCCGTCCTCGGTCAGGATGATGCCGGAACCCGACCCACTCCGGATTTGGTCTCCTTCGTGTTCCGGAATCTGGAAAAACCAGTCCGGCATCTGCGGCGACTGCCGACGAATGGATTTGTTCTGCGACTTGACCTTGATATACACTACTTGCGGGGTGACGCGTCCCGCCACCTCGGCGAAGGCCTGGTTGAGATCCGCCACGCCGGCGGGGGGAACGAAGGGAGTGTCTGTATTGAATGCGACGCGGGAATCCGCGAACAGGCCGCCGCCGGAATAGCTGCTGACAAGCGCGGCGCCGGACAGCAGCCCCACGCTCACAAGTGCGATCGCGATGAGTACGGTGCGTTTCGACATGATGTTGACCTCCTGGGTAAACGTAGGATACTGAAACTTGCTTTCAGCGAGAAGCAACTAGAACAGTAACAACAAAGCGGTCATAAAAATGCCGATGGTGGAACAGAAGCGATCGGATCGGGATCCGGGAAACCGGTGAGGAATGGACCCAATCAATAATTTCGCAAGGATCAGGAAAACAAGTCAAGCATGGACAGCGATTTGACCTGCCGCATCTCGGGCAGGTGTTCGCGCAGATGCTGCTGCAGGAGTTGCAAGGCCTCCGACGCTGCGCGGGGGGAAAGGGCGAGCGTGGCGGATTGCGCCACGGCATGCGTGTCGAGCCAGCGCAGCGCGCCGACGGTCTCGATCGCGACACGCTTGGCGTCGGCGGCGGGAAGGCAGTCGCTGCAGGTGAAGCCGCCCTGCCGTTCGGAGAAGCTCGCGTGTCCGCGCAGCGCCTGTTCGTGCGAAAGGTCTGCGCGGCATCGGGTGCAGTGCCGCGCGTCGATGGCCAGCCCGAGGGCGTGGATCAGGCGCAGCAGATAGTGGAGCAGAATGTTGGCGGGACGCGCCTCGGCGGCGTCGAGCGCCGCGAGGGAGGAAACGAGCACCTCGTACAGCTCCTCGTGCGCCTCTTCGCCGTGCACGGTGGCGGAAAGGAATTCCAGCAGGGCGAAGCCGTACATCAGGCGTTCAGGATGCTCGACGATGCCGCGATATTGCTCGATGAGATCGGCCTGGGTGAGGAGCTGCAGCTCGCGCTGTTCTTTCACGTACATGACCACGGCGCTGTGACTCATCACGTCGAGTGCCATGCCGAACTTCGATTTGGCGGCGCGTGCGCCCTTGACAATGACGCTCATCCTTCCGAAGTCGCGGGTGTAGAGTGTGAGGATGCGGCTGGTCTCGCCGTATTTCATGCTGCGCAGTACTATGGCTTCGGTTTTGGCGATCATGGACAGACCCCCTGTTACGACAGCGCCGCGGCGAGTGTTTCACCGTAGGGCGGGGCAAGAATTCCCCTCTCCGTGACGAAACCCGCGATCAGCTCCGCCGGCGTGACGTCAAAAGCGGGCGCGTACACATGCACGCCCTCGGGAGCGATGCGCCGTCCGGCGAGCATGGTGATCTCCGCCGGATCGCGTTCCTCGATGGGAATGTCCGCGCCCGTGGGGATGCGGTTGTCCACGGTCGACAGCGGCGCGGCGATGTAGAACGGAATGCCATGATGCCGGGCGGCCACGGCGAGCGCATAGGTGCCGATCTTGTTTGCCGTGTCGCCGTTGGCCGCGATGCGGTCAGCGCCGGTGATGGCCGCGGCCACGCGTCCCGCGCGCATGAGCATGGCCGCCGTGCCGTCGGTGATCAGTGTGGAGGGAATGTCGTGCCGGCGCAGTTCCCACATCGTAAGCCGCGCGCCCTGCAGCAGGGGACGCGTTTCGTCGGCGAAGACATGGATGCCGCGTCCCTGCCGGTGCGCCTCGAGCAGCACGGCAAAGGCCGTGCCCTCGCCGCCGGTCGCCAGCGCGCCGCTGTTGCAATGCGTGATCACGCCCGCGCCGCGGGGCAGCAGCGCCGCGCCGTGACGGCCGATGGCCGCGCAGCGTTGCGCATCATCGTCGTGTATCGCGTGCGCCTCGGCCTCGAGCGCCGCGGTGAACGCTTCCGGTGTGAACGACTCGGGTGCGAGGGCTTCGGGTGTGAGGGCTTCGGGCGCAAGCGGACGCGCGAGCAGACACCGCATGCGGTCGAGGGCCCAGAAGAGATTCACGGCGGTGGGACGCGTCGCGGCGAAGCTCTCGCACACGTCGTGCAAGTATGCGAGGAAATCCTGTGTGCGTGTGAGGGCGGCGGCGGTATCCGCTGGCGCGGAGTGCGCGGCACACCAGGCGCGGGCGGCGAGCGTCACGCCGTAGGCGGCGGTGATTCCGATCAGCGGCGCGCCGCGCAGGCGCAGCGCGCGGATGGCCTCGAGCACGTCACGGTGGTCCGCTGTCGCGACCATGACTTCCTCGCCGGGCAGGCGCGTCTGGTCGAGAAAGCGCAGGCCCGTCGGGGTCAGTTCGATCACGGCGATGGAGTCGTTCATGCACGCGCCTTTCCGAAGGGAGTGGACGCCGCCCCCTCCGAGGGGAGAGGGCGCTGCGCGATGGTGTGGACGTCAGAAGCTGGAATTCGTGCGGAAGGTGGTGAAGCGATCGGCGAGCTGTTCCTGCGTCAGCGCGCGGATGCCGTCGATCGAGAATTCCTCCACGCAGAAGGAAGCGAGCGCGCTGCCGTAGACCACGGCCTTGCGCATATTGGCCACGCTGACGTCGCCCGTGCGCGCCAGCCAGCCGATGAAGCCGCCGGCGAAGGTGTCGCCCGCGCCGGTGGGATCCTTGATCGCCTCGAGCGGAAACGCGGCGGAGGAGAAGTAGCTGTCCTTCGACATCATCACGGCGCCGTGTTCTCCCTTCTTGATCACAACGACCTTCGGACCCATCCGCAGCATTTTCTGTCCGGCAACGATGAGGTTGCGTTCCTCGGTGAGCATCCGCGCTTCCTCGTCATTGAGGATGAGCACATCCACTTTCTTCAGCACGGCCTTGAGTTCCTTTTTGCTGATGTCGATCCACAGGTTCATCGTGTCGCAGACGACCAGGCGGGGCTCCTCGATCTGCTCGAGCACTTCCATCTGCAGGGAAGGGTGGATGTTGCCGAGCAGCACGAATTCGCTTTTCTTCCAGGGCTCGGGAATGACCGGGTGGAAATGCTCGAACACGCCGAGTTCGGTGTACAGCGTGTCGCGGGTATTCATGTCGTCATGGTAGCGGCCGCCCCAGCTGAAGGTCTTGCCCTCGGCCTCGCGCACGAGTCCGAGCAGGTCGATGCGTCGGGACTCGAGAAAGCGGATGTGTTCCTCCGGAAAGTCCGCGCCGACGATACCGACACAGCGCACATCGTCGGTCAGGTAGCTGGCCGCGATCGAGCAGAAGGTGGCCGAGCCGCCGAGGGCCTGTTCCATTTTGCCGAAGGGGGTGTCGAGGTAGTCGAGGGCGACGGAGCCGACGATGAGGACGCTCATGAACTTCTCCTGTGGTTGCGGCGTCGGGTGTTCATTCCCGCGCCTTCATCGTGATGACCAATGATTTCGCTTCCTCCAGCACGCGCAGCATGTCATCATGGATGCGGCCGTTGGAACCGAGGAAAGGCGGTTGATGGATGTCATGCGGCGCGCCGGCGAAGTCCGACACGCGTCCCCCCGCCTCCTCGATGAGCAGGTGTCCCGCCGCCTTGTCCCAGGGCTGCAGCGCCACTTCCCAGAAGCCGTCGAGGCGTCCCGCCGCCACATAGGCGCAGTCCAGCGCCGCGCTGCCCAGGCGCCGGATAGCCTGCGCCTCCTTGAGGAAGCCGATGAAGCGCTCGTAGCAGTAGTCCGGATTTTCGCGGATGTTATACGGGAAGCCCGTCACCAGCATGGCCTTCTCGATGCGGGAAATATCAGACACATGTATCCGTTTCCCATTGAGGAAGGCGCCCGCGCCGCGCGCGGCGTGGAAGAGTTCGTCGCGCACCGGATCGTGGATCACGCCCGCGAGCAGTTCGCCGTCGCGCTCGAGCGCGATGGAGATGCTGAAGATCGGGAAGGCGTGTGTGTAGTTCGTCGTGCCGTCGAGCGGATCGATGATCCAGCGGTGCGAGGCACCAATGTTGTGCGCCCCGCCCTCCTCGCCCAGGATGCCGTGGCCGGGGAAGGCCTCGAGCAGGATGTCGACGATGCGGCGCTCGGCGTTGCGGTCCGCCTCCGTGACGAGGTTGAACTGCTGCTGGTTCTTCACCTCGATCTCCCGCAGGTTGCCGAGATGGTGCAGCAGCACCGTGCCCGCCTCGCGGGCGGCGTGCTGGGCGGTTTCGATGTATGTTTCGTGTTCTGTCATATCCAGCATATAAAGTACGCAAACAGCGGGTGAGGGAAAAACGGGGGACCCGTCCGCCTCCCCCCCCCCCCCCCGCCCGCCCCCCGGCCTTCAGGCCTTTCCGCACTTTTCCTATGTTTCCCATAACCGGACGTCCGGATCTCTTTTTCAACAAAGGGTTC
>JAGTUZ010000247.1 GCA_018224415.1 Bacteroidota bacterium
CGGTGCAGCAGATCGAAAAAAATTTTGGCAAGGGCTCGATCATGCGCCTGGGAGACGGCGTGATCACCCGGGTCGAGACCATTTCCACCGGGTCGATTTCCCTCGACGCCGCTCTCGGTGTCGGCGGCATTCCGCGCGGTCGCATCATCGAGATTTACGGTCCCGAATCCTCGGGCAAGACCACGGTGTGCCTGCATATCGTTGCCGAGGCGCAGCGCCGCGGCGGCATGGCGGCGTTCATCGATGCCGAGCACGCGATGGACATCGGCTACGGCCGCAAGATCGGGGTGGATGTCAACAACCTCCTGGTCTCGCAGCCGGAATACGGCGAACAGGCGCTGGAGATCTGCGAGACGCTGGTGCGCTCGAACGCCGTCGATGTCATCATCATCGACTCCGTCGCCGCCCTGGTGCCGCGCGCGGAAATCGAGGGCGAAATGGGCGACCCGACCATGGGCACGCAGGCGCGGCTGATGTCGCAGGCCCTGCGCAAGCTCACCTCCGCCATCAGCAAGAGCAAGACCACGGTGATCTTCACCAACCAGCTGCGCCAGAAAATCGGGGTCATGTTCGGCAATCCCGAAACCACCACCGGCGGCAACGCGCTGAAATTCTACGCCTCGATCCGCTTGGACATCCGCCGCAAGGATGTGCTCAAGGAGGGCGGCAACATCATCGGCAACCGCGTGCGCGTCAAGGTGGTGAAAAACAAGATGGCGCCGCCGTTCAAGGAAACGGAGTTCGACATCCTGTATAACGAAGGCATCTCGAAAATCGGCGACCTGCTCGACGTCGGCGTCGAGGCAGGGGTCGTGCAGAAAAGCGGTTCGTGGTTCTCCTACGGCGAAGAGCGCCTGGGACAGGGACGCGAAGGCGTGCGCAAGTTCCTCAAGGAGACGCCCGACCTGCTCGCGAAAATCGAGGCGCATGTGAAGTCCGAACTCGGCATCGGCGAACCCCTTCCCGGCACAACAGACACCGCGCCCGAGACGCCGGACGTCGATGTGGAAGGCGGGGAGGAAGAATCCACCGGCCGCGGCAAAAAGAAGTAATTGAATCCGGAAAGCGTCCCGGCGCAGGTTTTGCCGGGACGCGTTTACCGTGGACGACCGGACGTCCCCTCTGATCTCTGGAGTACCTATGGGCAGAGCGTCCCTTCTGATGTTCCTCGCTGCGGCGGCGCTGTTTGCCGCATGCCAGGACGACTTTTCCCCCAAGACCGAATTCACGCGGCAGCTCGTCGTTTTCGCCGTGCTCGATCCCGCCCAGGACGTGCAGACCGTGCGTCTCGCCTGGAGTTACGACGCGGAAATCGGTCCGGTGTCCACTCCCCTGACCGAGACGGAGGTCGCCGACGCCGAAGTGCGCATCCAGCGCGGCGGGGAGACGTATGTGTTCCGCGACACGCTGTTCACATCCTCCGACGGACGCCAGCACCGCGCGTGGATCAACCGTGAACTGCGTCCCGTGCCCGAGCGCGACTACCGGCTCACCGTCACGGTGTCCGGTCATCCAACCGTGACCTCCACCGTCGCCATGCCATCGCGTCTGTACGTGCGGGCCGACCGTGTCAAGCCCGACACCGGCCTGCCCAGCATCCACGCCTATCACGGCGTGACGACCTTCACGAATCCCCCTGCCGCATTCTATTTCCGCATCTGGCTGGAGATCGAGAAGTGGACGCCCACCGAAACGTTGCGTCCCCGACGCGAACTCCCGCTGCAGTATTCCGCGGAAAAAAACAGCCGTACCTACACCTCGCCCGATCGCGAGGAAGAGCAGGTCTGGTCGACCAACATGCTGCGCCTCATCGCCGACGAGATGATCCAGCCCGGCGACAGCGTGCTCGCACGCCGCGTCATCGTGCAGTGTTACGGACTCGAAAGCAATTTCTACAGCTATTACAAAATCGTCCGCGGCTTCGACGACCCGCTCAGCGTGCGTCTCGACCGTCCCGACATCTCCTTCATCGACGGCGGCCTGGGGGTGTTCGGTGCCATGGTTTCGGATTCGATTGTGTATAATTATTATCGGTTTATTAGAGAATAGGTGGTCGTGGTCTCCATGAACTCACCCCCCGGCCCCCTCTCTTGGCAGAGAGGGGGAGCTAAGGGATGACGTCTTCGGAGAGTGATTCTTACCGTTCCTTCGAACAGAGATCGTTGGATGTGACAGATCGAAATCTCATGCGAGATCAACCCCCTCTCTGTCAAGAGAGGGGGCAGGTGGTGAGTTCATGGAGAGAACAACCTCATTTTGTTTTGCACCGCGGTATTGGATCATAGTCGACTCGAGGAAACAGACCGGCTGGCCACCTTCATTTTGAAAGGACGCCCCATATTTCCACCGATTCTCCCTATATTACGGGCTCCGCGAATTGCCTTGTCCGCCAGCGGGGGAATTGTCAACTTCAAGAAATACGCCGGATTATCTTCTCCGGCGACATCAAGAAATAATCAGTGAAATCCGTGAAATCTGCGGTTACTCTTCGTTTTCTTCCCCTGCTTCTGCTGCTCGCCACGGCATGCGAGAATGATTTCTCCCCGAAGGCGGAGTATGAGGAGCGCATCGTGATATACAGCATTCTCGACCGTTCGGCACCGTACCAGGTGGTGCGGCTCGAGCGGACGTACAACGCCGACAACAGCAATCCCGCAAACGCCGTGGACACGGATCCCGTGACCGAGGCGCAGGTGACGGTGACCTCCGACCAGCAGCGTTTCATTTTCCGCGACACGCTGATCACGCTGGGGGACGGCAGCTCGAAGAAGGTCTGGATCAGCCGGGAGCTGCTGCCGACCGAGCGCAGGGAGTACACGCTGACCGTGGAGGTCCCGGGTTACAACCGCATCACGGCGAAGGCGACGGTGCCCACGCGATCGTACGCGCAGTTCCAGGTGGTGCCCGGTGCGGTGCGCGTGACCGCCACGCCGTCGAACGTCTCCCCCGCCAGCGGCTATTACTTCCGCCTTTGGGTGGTAGGCAGCAAGACGGTGGACGGCCAGGAAGTGGAGGTGCGCCGCGAAGTGCCGGTGTATTACAATTCCGAAACCGGTTCCTACGAATATCCCAATCCTTCGCGCAACAGCCAGGAGGCCTTTCCCACGAGCCTGCTGCAGAACATCCACTCGCAGATGCGCGAGGAAGACGGGGTGTCCGGACGCGACATCGTCGGCGTGGCATATTCGATGGACCAGTATCTGTACAGCTTTTTCAAGCTCGCCCGCGGCTTCGACGACCCGGTGTCCGTCCGACAGGATCGTCCCGACGTCAGCAACATCGTGAACGGCGTGGGAATATTCGGAGCGATGTATCCAGATTCCGTGAGGGTGCGCTTCAGTTCCATTATCCAGCAATGACCATTACGTCCATACAACGTCAGAAAAAGAATCGCCATCGGGTGTCCGTGTACCTCGATGGCGAATTTGCATTCGGGATCAACGACGAGGCGGTTTACCGCTTCGGCCTGCACAAGGGCATGGTGCTCGAGGATGACAGACGCGCGGAGATCGAGCGCTACGACAACCTTGTGCAGTCCAAGCTCGTTGCAGAACGACTGCTCGGCGTGCGCATGCGCAGCGAACGCGAGCTACGGCAGCGGCTGCTGCAGAAGGGATTTCCCCCCGAGGCCGTCGACGAAACCATCGCCGTCTTCCTCCGCGTCAACCTGCTCGACGACGCCGAATTCGCCCGTCTCTGGGTACGCGACCGCCTGCGCCTGCGACCGCGTTCATCCTCCTTCCTTCGCCGCGAACTCCGCAGCAAGGGCGTCAAGGACGACATCATCACGCAGGTCCTCGCCGACGCCTTCGAACACAAAGAAGACATCGACGTCGCCCGCGAACTCGCCGCCTCTTATTGCCGCAAGCATCCCAGCCTGGAAGCAGACGTACTCAAGCGCCGTCTCGTCGGCTTCCTCCAGCGAAAGGGCTACTCGGCGTCGGTGGTGTATGATGTGGTCGGGGAGGAGCGGGTAGGCGGGTAGGCGGTGAGGCGATTCCTGGGACCGGCGCGCGCCCCTGTCACGCCGAAGTCGGCCTCGGGCCGACGAAGGCGGAAGCGCGCCATCGTAAGCTCCCTGCTGACGAAAACCGAAGCGCGCCATTGGAGACATCGGGGATTCCATTCTCGCCATTCGGACGCAATAAAAAAAGGGCCAAGCGACCCCCGTCACATGCAGTGATACCGGCCGTTGCTTCCTTCCGGACCTGGCGGGGTTGGGTAACCTGGCATTGCGAGGGACTTGGCCCAGCGTGTAAGATACAAATTTCCGCGCTCTGGACGCAAATTTCTAGTAGCGTGGGAATTTCAGGGTCTGGCGGGGAATTCGTGCACGAGTACGAGTACGTAGGGGTGACGATCTCGATCTCGATCTCGATCTCGATCTCGATCTCGACCTCGACCTCGACCTCGACCTCGACCTCGAACTCGACCTCGACCTCGACCTCGCTCTCGATCTCGAACTCGATCTCGATCTCGATCTCGATCTCGACCTCGAACTCGACCTCGAACTCGATCTCGATCTCGATCTCGATCTCGAACTCGCAATCGCAACCG